>CAZFNT010000167.1:0-8262 GCA_964520315.1 uncultured Gemmatimonadota bacterium | reverse complement strand
CCGCGCAAAGAGACGCCCTCATGTCGGAATCGGCGGACCGGGTGCGCCTGCGATTACCCGATGCCGCGGGGGTCGTCTTGGTGACGAGCGCGGCTCCGCGAGAGGGAAAGACCACCGTCGCGGCATATCTGGCCGCCAGCCTCGCCGAGAGCGGGCGGCGAACTCTGCTGATCGATGGGGATCTTCGACGCCCGGCACTCCGACAACCTCTCGGGGCGAACGGAACGCCGCGGCTCGCGGAAGTTCTTCGGGGAGAGGCGGAGCCGGATCAGGCCGAATGCCCGACTCCGATCCCGCTCCTCCACTTGATCGGCGCCGATCCGATCTCGACGGGCTCCGCGGGGCTGCTCAGCGGTCCGCGCGCGGCGGCGCTCATCGAGTGGGCGCGGCGGAACTGGGACGTCGTTGTGATCGACTCGTCCCCGCTCTTGACGGTGCCCGATGCCGAAGCGATCGCCTTGCAGGCGGATGGCCTCGTGCTCGTAATCGAAGAAGGACGCCACGGAGAGCGAACCCTCGGTCAGTTGCGGCGAGCGATCGAGGAGCTGGAGACACCGCTGATCGCCGTCTCCGTCAACAAGTCCCGAACCCATCCTCCCGGCTACCGGGAGTACTCCCGGCGCACGAATGGATGAGTGGAACACCTTCGCATGGGGGCTGGCGGGGCTAGGGGCGCTGGGGGCGGCTGCTCTGGGTGGCGCGCTTTTGCGAGCGATCGCTCCGGCGCACGCCCGATTCCTGGCGGGAGTGACACTCGGTGCGTTTCTGGTCCGCTTGGCGGCATTCTGGATGATCGGCTTCTTCGGTCTGGAGACGACTCTCGCGCCAGACACCCGAACGATGTACACGAGCGCTCTGGCGGAAGGGGAGATGATCGTCGGGGAGCGCTTCGGGCAGAATCCTCATTACAGATCGATCTACACGCAAGGGCTCGGGTGGGCACAGGCCGTTTTCGGTGAGTTCTTCTCGCTGGCGGGCTTCATCAATGTTGTTCTGGGGTCGCTCGTGCCGCTCGCATCTTGGTTTCTTGCGCGGAGCTTCGTTGGGGACCGGACCGCCCGTGTCGTCGCGTTGCTCGCCATGGCCGCGCCATCGCTGGTTTTGTGGTCGGCCGTAGGAGTGCGCGATGCGCCGATTCATCTCTGTCTGGTGGTGGGCGTGGCCGCCGCGTGCAGGCTCGAATCCCGAAGCCGCTTGCTCATGCTCGCGATCGCCTGCCTCGCGGTCGGGATTCTGACCGGACTGCGCCCCCATGTCGGTGTTGTCGTCGGGCTGGGGCTGATCGCCGGTGCGATGCACCGACCATCGCTACCGAGATTCGCCGGCCTCGCTCTCTTGATCGTGGGTGTCGGTTTCGCGATCGCGGCGGCCGGGCAAGGGTTCCTGGGGTACGAGCATATTGCTCAGGAGTGGGGACTCGACGCCCTGGCGAAGAAGCGCATGGATCTGGCCACGGGAGGGGATTCCTCTTACATGGCACATGTGAACATCGCCAACCCCGCGGAGCTGTTGCACTTTTTGCCGCTTGCGATCTTCTACTTCTTCTTCTCACCCTTTCCATGGGAGGCAACCAGCAGCTCTCTGGCTCTGATGTCGCTGCCCGAGTCGCTCTGCTGGTATGCACTCCTGCCCGCGTTCGCAGTGGGAACGGCCGCGCTTCTGCGATCACGCCCTCCGGGCATTGCAACACTAGCGATTGTCACGTTATGTCTAGGGGGCGTGTACACTTTGTTGGAGGGGAATGTAGGGACACTCTACCGCCATCGAGTCCAGTTTCAGTTGCTGGCCTTGGTGCCGATCGCGGCCGGTCTCGAGCGTCTTCTCAGGCGAAGACTCTCCTTCTTTCGTACATCATGAGCATGCGCAAGGGACCGCTGATCGCAGGTATCGATTTTCGTCCCGCCCTTTTTTCGTGCACGGGGATCGGTCGCTACACGCATGAGCTTGTTCGAGCGCTGAATCGTATTGGACGTGGCCAGGTAGAGCTGATGCTATATGGTGACGCGTGGAGACCCATTTCTCAAAGCGTCCGAATCGAGGAGCTTCTCGGTACCAGCGGCGGCGCGTTGCGCAGACGCCGGATTCCCGGCAGGTTGGCCCCTCTTCTCTCGTACCTGGGGATGGGTGTGGAACGTCGTCTTGGCGGCATCGACATCTTCCACTTTACCGATCTCGCGCTTCCTCCCGTGCGGAAGGCCGCGACGGTCGTAACGGTTCACGACCTCGCATTCGAAATCGACCCCGGTTTTCATGGGAACGCGTTCCGGTGCGATGTGCCGGGCCGGCTCCGCGCGGTCGTTGATCGCGCCATTTGTGTGATCACACCGTCTCACGAAACGGCGAAACAGCTGCGACTGCGCTATTGCGTCGGCGAAGACCGAATCCGCGTCGTTCCTCACGGATGCGATCATATGATCGACTCTTCGCAAGAACCCGACCCGGAAGAGCTGGATCGTCTGCTGGCTCGACACGGGATCGAGCGGCCCTACGCGCTTTGCGTCGGTACGATCGAGCCGCGAAAGAACCACGACGCACTCCTGGACGCCTTTCGGATCTTCGCAAGGCGGAGCTCGCACACATTGGTGTTGGTCGGCGGCTTCGGCTGGATGTGTGATGGTCTCAGGAGTCGTCTTGCTCGAGATTCCGATCGCATGAAGGTGCGCCATATCGAAGATCTCGACGATCGCTTCTTGCCGCTTCTGTATCGAGAAGCGCAATGGAGTATCTACCCCTCCCTATACGAGGGTTTCGGTCTTCCGGTGCTGGAGTCGATGGCGTGTGGAACGCCGACGATCACGACACGTAGGGGTGCCCTCGAGGAGGTCGGCGGCGATGCCGTTTGCTACGTCGATCCAGAAGATCCGCACGAGATGGCCGAGGCCATGGCCAAGCTCTCTAGTGACGCCGAGCTGCGCGCTGAAATGGGCGAACGGAGCAAGAAGAGAGCCGCAGGTTTCAGTTGGGCGAAGGCAGCGGAGCGCCATCTCGAAGTGTACCGAGCGGTTGTTGCGGAGGCGCACTCCTCATGAGGATCGCGGTAGACGTGTCGATCCAGGAGACCGAGCACCCGACCGGTGTAAACCGTGTCCAGCGATCCCTTCTCGCGGCGTTGGCCCGGCTCGATCAAGAGAACGAGTATCTTCTGATCGGCAGGAGCGGAGTCGAGATGTGGTTCGGCCTCCCGCCGAATTTCGATTATGTGGCCCTCGGTGGGCGGTGGCCGAGCTGCATCTGGCGAGAGCGCGTTCTTCCATCGATAATGGTCAAGGGGAAGATCGATCTCCTTCACTCACCGGTATCGGCGATTCCCCTGCGCGGCGGCGTGGGGAAGATCGCGACCGAGCACGATCTGCCCTGGGTCGAAAGAAGGAACAAGATCGGCTCGGGAGTCGCCGTGGCGCGGGGGCATCGAAGCCGTGTGTTTCTGAGTGTGCATTTAGCATCGAAGATCGTTGCGGTATCGAAGAGAACTAGAGACGGCATTGTGTCACTCTACCCGGATGCCGCGGATAAGGTGGAAGTGATTCACAACGGGATCGACGAGTGCTTTCGACCCTTGACGAATCGGAACACTCGCGTGCCGCTTCTCGGTGGATACGGAATTCCTGATCAGCCCTACGTCTTCTTCGTCGGAACACTTCGACGCAAGAAGAACTTGAAGGTGTTGCTAGATGCGTTCATGTTGCTCTCAGATTCGGAATGTCGCGAGCATATGCTCATTTTGGCCGGAATACGCGGTGACGGTGGGCGGGAGATCGAAGAAGCGGCCCGATCGCCTGAGCTGCGGGGCAGAGTACATATCTTGGGCTATGTCTCCGATGAAGAGTTGGTAGATCTTTACGGACACGCAAAGGTAATGGTCTATCCTTCCCTCTTCGAGGGATTCGGCCTTCCCCCCCTCGAAGCGATGGCCTGCGGAACGCCGGTTATCGCATCGAGAGGCGGTGCCATACCCGAAGTCGTGGGCGATGCTGCGCTGCTCTTCTCTCCCGATCAACCAAGAGAGCTGGCGGAGGCGTTGGCGCGCCTTCTCCGGGATCGGGAGCTGCGATGCGACCTTCGCGAACGCGGTCTACGACACGCTGAGCGTTTCTCATGGGAACGAGCCGCGAGCTCGTAAGTCGAGCTCTATCGCGGACTGCTCGAGAAGCCCCGGAGCGTTGTTTCCGGCGTGGGACGGGGCGCATGAGAATCGCCGTCGACGGCTCATCGATCGGGCGAAGGCCATCTGGAGCACGCACCCGCCTGCTCAACCTCTATCTTGCCTACGCTGGGCTCTCTCCGCGACATGAGATCACGGTCTTCGTGACCCGCGAAAGCGGCATCGAGGGACCATTGCTAGAGGCTGGAATCGACTGTGCGATGGTCCCCAAACCGCCTTCGCCCCTCGGCCGTGCGCTTCGAGCCGGAGCGATCTGGAGGGATCGGCTCGATAGGGCGGGAGCAGATCTCTTTCAGGCGGAGACCCTCCCGATTCCGCGCGCTCTCGGGCGACCGATGCTGCTCACGCTCCACGATGTGCGCGATCTCACCGACGCAGGGACCCGCTTCGGAATCAGAAGGCTCTACGCGCGTTATCTGTTGCCCCGGGATCTGCGCCGGGTCGATCGCATGATCACGGTGTCGCGGCACACGCGCGACCAGGTCATCGCCCGCCTGCGTGGTGACGAGGAGAGGATCGTCGTGGTGCCGAACGCGCCCGACTCAGGAGTGTGTCGTGTCGATGACGCGCGAAGCCTGGATAGGTTTCGCCGCTGTCACCGGATTCCCAGACGTTTCATTCTCTCGTTGGGGCATTTGGAGAAGCGGAAGAACCTGCAAGCTGTCGTTGCCGCCATAGGGAAGCTGCGCACGGAGGATTCGTTCGGAGATGTCGGCCTCGTTCTGGCCGGGCGGGACGAATTCGGAGAAGGCGAAGCCCTGCGCCGGAGCGCGGAACGGCTCTGTGTCCCCCTGACTATCACAGGTGCCCTGGACGACCACGATCGCAATTGCGCGCTTTCCGCCGCCGAGTGCCTGGCAATGCCATCGCTCTCCGAGGGATTCGGAATCGTTCCGCTCGAAGCGATGGCGGCCGGCTGCCCGGTCGTCGCGGCGACATCGGGGGCGATCCCGGAGGTCGTCGCGGACAGCGCTCTGCTGGTGGAATGCGGGGACCACTACGGCTGGACTCGCGCTCTAGCTCGTGTCCTCGGCGATTCCTCTACTTCCGCCGATCTCGTGGAGAGCGGCCGCCGCCGTGTTCGCGCCTACGGTTGGGAACGATCCGCCGAGCTCCTTCGCGATCTGCACGATGAGCTCGGCGGAAAGGCCGTCTAGGAGCCTCCGCGCAGCAGGCTCCTCGCCCCGCCCTACTCCTCCGCGAAGATGCCCGAGAGCCACTCGAGCGACACCGGGATTCGATCGACGAACGCATCGGTGTGGCCGCCCACGAAGGTCTCGAAGGTCACCTGCCCGACGCCGAGAGCTCCCTCGGCGGTCGTGACGAAGTCCGCCACATCGTCGGCCAGCCCCAGGTCGTCGAAGTCCCCGACATCGATGAAGAAGTCGGTGTCCTGGGCCACAAGGCCGCCCGCGACGACCGGATTCCCCATGAGGGTCTGCGCGTCGTGATGCAGGAGCCACTGGTCGTCGAAGATCGTTGTCACGGTGTTGCCGGCCGCGTCGATCGGAAGCTGCGCACCGATCCAGATATCGTCATCGAGCTGCGGCGTGCCGGAGTCTGTGACGAGCGAGAGCGGGTATTGGTAGTTGTCCAGCTGAGAGAGCGGATCGGTGAAGAGCAGGGGATCGAGCTGACCAGCGTAAGTCGTGTCTCCCAGGCCCAGGGCAACCTGGGCACCCATGTCGAACACCGCGAGGGGGCCGGCGATCGGGGTGAACGCGCCGCTGAGAGCGAAAGCGAAGGTCGTGAAGACCGCGTCAGCGCTTCCGATCAGCGCGGCAGAGCCCGCATTCAGAGCGTCAGCGTCGAGCAGGGTCTTCGTCTCCAAGAGCAGAATCTGGGGCACCGAAAGGCCGATCAAGGGGTCGACATCGAGAAAGTTCGCGAAGGCCAGCGGGGCGGAATGCGCCAAAACCGCGGAGAAGACCGGGACCGTCTCGGCAAGCAAGGTCGCTCCGTAGCCACCCATCGAGAGCCCACCGATCGCTCTGCCGGCCGCCGAGAATGGGTCGCCTAGCGCGAGGCCCTCCAACGAGATCGGAGTCGGCGTGGCGGTATTGTAGGTTGCCTCGACCTGCTCCATCACTCCGAGCATGTAGCTCTTGAATGCGCCGAAGGCCACGTTCTCGGGTACCGCGACGCCGACCGCCTCGTCGAACACCGAGTCGGTGTAGAAGCTGCCGATCAGATCGCCCATGCCGTTCGGCATCACGACGATCATCGGGTCGATGGTGCCATCGGCGATCATCGCGTCGAGCATCTGCGGCAGCCCGTAGGTCTGAACCCACATCCAGGGATCGTTGCCGAAGCCGTGGAGCAGGTAGAGCACGGGATAGCCATCCGCGTTCGCGTCGGAATAGTCGGGTGGCAGGTAGATCAGGAAGGTGGGGGCCTGTTTCTCCAGCTCCAGCCCCAGCGTGCCGAGGGTGTGCTGCGTGCCCCCGATCATCGCTGCGACCGCGGCGCTGACGGCGACTTCGGTGATCCCTCTCTCGATCGCGGGGACCTCGACCCCGGTCGGGTCGCTCGAGCAGCCTGCGGCCATCGCACCCGCCAGGGCAAGGGCGAGACCAGTCTTCGTCGGAACATGGAAATCGATGATCGAGCGCATGATTGTAAGGACTCCTCTTCGATCCGAAGCCGACAGGGCGACGACGATCTCGCGGTTGCATTCCTGCGTGTGCCGGCGATTCACGAGACTTCTCGCCAGCGCGCACTGTCTCAGAGCATTTGCTTGTACAGCAAAGCTCCGAAGCCGTCAACGTTGGACTCTCGCGATGAAGCTGCTAGAGTGCCGCGTTTCCACCGGCTCGACCGGGCTCTCACGTGTTCGCCGGAAGCGTGTCCGTAAAGTCGGCACCCGGGACTCAGAGAAAGGCAATCGGCATGAAGAGACAGGCAACGAACGGAATGATCGGCCTCGCGCTCGTCCTCCTCACGGCGCTTCCCGCTTGGGCGGCAACTCTCCGCGGGACCATCTCGGACTCCGAGTCGGGTGACCCCCTTCCGTCGGCCAACGTAGTAGTGGTGGGGGAGGAAGGTCTCGGCACCGCGAGTCGTACCGATGGCCGTTATCGCCTCGACCTGCCACCGGGCCGCCACACTCTCCGGGTCAGCTTCCTGGGGTACGCCTCAGTCGAAGAGATGGTCGACGTGCCCGCGGCTGGCGCCCGGCGCGACATCGCACTCGACCTGACCTCGGTGTTTCTCGACCCGGTCGTTGTGTCAGCCTCGCGACACGCCGAGAAGATCACCGACGCCCCCGCCGCGATCACCGTCATCGGAACGGCCGAGATCGAGGCGCGCGAAACCTCGACGGCCGCCGAGCACATCGCCGCCGTCAAAGGCGTCGACTACACCAAATCCGGCCTCGACACTTATCAGATCAATGCCCGCGGAATGAACTCGACCTTCCCGCGACGCATGCTCGTCATGACCGACAACCGGTCGAACCTGCTCCCCGGAATCGGGATCGTGCGCTGGAGCATGTTGAGCGCCGCCGCACCCGATCTCGACCGGATCGAGGTGGTGACCGGTCCCGCCTCCGCCCTGTACGGCAACGCCGCCCTCTCGGGGACGGTGCTCTTGCAGACCAAGTCTCCACTGGACGAGCAGGGGCTCAGCGCGACGCTCTCCGGCGGCGAACGCAGCACGATGAAGGTCGCCGCGCGTTACGCCGCCCTCGCCAACGACGATCTCGGCTACAAGATCTCGGTCGAGCGCTTCCAGGGCAACGATTGGGAGCGGGTCGACGCGACAGCGAACTGGTACGTGAGCATCAAGGAGCCCGCGGCCGACAACCCGCTCACCGTCTTCAACGCCGACGGCACTGAGCGGATGACCGTCACCAGCCCCGACTTCGGCGTCGAAAACACCCACGCGGACGCCCGCGTCGATTGGGATCTCACCGAGACCGGTCGGCTCTCTTTCTTCAGCGGCTGGTCCGAGACCAACAGCATCACTCTTACAGGTTTGGGGCGCTACCAGATCAAGGGTTGGCAGACCGGCTACGGTCAGCTTGCCTATCGAGACGATCGCTTCTTCGTGCAGGGTTACGTGACCGCCAACGATGCGGGAGATACCTACAATCTCGTCAG
>CAZFNT010000166.1:0-8290 GCA_964520315.1 uncultured Gemmatimonadota bacterium | reverse complement strand
CCCGTCGGACCAACGCCCGCGAATCTCCACACGCCGCGCGCCCGGCCCCTCGTATCGCCTCAGAATCGTGAGAGTTTCGCCTTTCCAGAGGTCGGGGATTCGTGCTGGGTAGACATCGTCAACACGCGCTCCGCCGAAGTCGATTCGCAAGTTCTCGAGCGATGGTGCGGTGAGTTTCTCGATTAGACTGCCCACCTTGATCTCGATCTCCTCCCCGGGGCGCACGTAATGGCGTGCACCTCGCCCTTCTTCGGCCAGGCGATCCATCAACTGCGTATTCAAGTCGTCGCCGACACCGAAGGGGAAGATCCGAGCGTCTTGGTGTAGCTCGCGCGCGACATCCTCGATGATTGTCTCGGTATCGATGTCTCCAACGGTTGGCCGGCCGTCGGTAAGGAAGACCAGCACTCCTTCTTTGGAGCCGAACTGTTCGATTCCGGCCCTGAGCGCGCCGGCGATATTGGTGCCTCCGCGGGCAGCGAGGGTAGACAGAAAACGGGCCGCTTTCTCGATGTTTGCGCGTGTCGCCGGCAGAGGCTCCTCGGAGAAGGCGCGCGCCCGATCGGAGAAGGCGATGATGGCGAACTCGTCATCCTCACTCAGAGAGCGCAGGGACTGTTTCAATGCCTGTGTTGCCTGCTCGATCTTCTCTCCCCCCATGCTGCCGGAAGTATCGAGCACAAACGAAATGCGGAGAGCTCCTCGGGATATGTCGCCAAAACGCGGTGTGAGAAAGAGCATGAATGCGCCCTCTTCGCTTCGCTGCCGGTGAGCCAGAAGGCGAAGTCCCAACACCTCCTCTTGCAGACCGAAGTACAAGCGAAAGTCCGCGCCTGTATCGATCGAAGTGTCGAGCGTCAGTGTCGCCGACTCTTCCCCCCTGGTTCGCACATCAATTGCGTGCGTGGGCGAGTACACAGGTCCGACCGGCACAGGTGCGTTCAAGTCCAAATCGACGGAGAAATCGAGCGATCCGGCGCCACGAACACCTAGCGGGAAGACCAACTCGCGCAGCCCCCCGGTTTCCGGAAGGAGCGTGCTGAAGTCGATGCGGATTTCACGCCGGCCCCCTGGCGGGATTGGGAAGAGGCTCGCGCGAATGACGCCACGGCCCACCCATTCGAGCAATGCCGGATCTCGTTGCTGGCGAACGATGTCTTCATAGAGCCTTTTGGCTTTGTCGCGGTCCAAGATTTGGGCCTCGAGACGCCGCCCGTCCACCGACATTGCGAAGTCGTAGATCGTCGCGTCGGGGGGCAATGGGAAGAGAAATGTGCCTTCCAGTGGGCGCGAGCCGTGATTTGCGTAGCGTTGCTCCACGCGCAAGTGAGCAGTGCGATCGTCGATGGTGCCACTGAGCTGCATCGACTCTGGTGCGATCATCGATGGCCGAACCGTATCGACGCGGCGATCGCGATCGCCCGAATGCGGGACGATCTGTGCAGCGGCGCGAGCGGCAAGCAGGAAGGCGAGCACGGCGATAGCGGTGGGTGCAGTGGTGGCGATTGTCATTGCAGGTCTCCTTGTTCTGGACTTGTTACCTGCTACTACTCGCCGATCGCCGTCCTATTCCCGACCACATCGAGCAATGCCGGTGCCGATGAGCATTTCGCATCGAGAGCACGCAACTGTTGCTGTACGCCCGGGTCGCTCTCATGGCGTGGCTCCGACTGAATCCACGCCTTGAGCAAGCGGCAGCGATCGTCGTCTGGCGACCCCTGCGCGATCCAACTGCGGAAGTATCGCTCCCACGGTAGCTCGCCTCGATCGACGTCAGCTTCCTCGATGATAAGGCCGTGGCCGGCAAAGACCTCTCTGGCGCGGCGGGTACCTTTTCCGCCGGTCCATTCCGCGAGACCGCCATCGATCGATGCGCCCGCCCGTTTCTCCCGGTCGGTGGCCGGTGGATCGAGTGCCGCCTCGAAAGGCGCTTCGCCGGCCGAGAGATCGGCCACAACATCGATCTCGTCCGTCGCTTCCGGTTGAAGAGCCAGATCGCGCTTCCTATAGTCGGGAGCCGCCTTCGAGCTCGGGGGAGCGGGTGCGGAGGGCGCGATTCGAAGATCGGGGGCTCGCTCCACTTCCAGCGCTGACTCTTCAACGATCATGGGCGCCCCATCGTCTGGTCGCCTCACCACGAGCACGACGATTCCGACAGTGGCCGCGGCGAGCGTGACACCGAATGCGGGGCGTCTCGAGAGAGGAGCCAATGATCGTCGCAGTCGATGAAGAGGGCCGCGATCATTGGGAGTCGGGGCCACGGCGCGCTTCTCTTGTCGCACGCCACTCATCACCGCCTCGGTCATCTCGGCAAGAAACGCCTCTCCAGGATCGTCCTCCTCCGCGAGAGGGAGAGCCTCATCGGTTTGGCGAAAGCCCTCCAGGCGAGAGCGACAATCCGCGCAAGAGAGCAGATGGCGTTCCGCGGTGGCTAGCTCCCCGCCGAGTAGCTCGCCATCCCAATACGCAGTCAACTGGGATTCATCGAACCCGCACGGGAGCTTCATGGTTTTGCCTCCCCGCTCGCGCGTTGTGCAGTTGGTCGATCGAGCGGCAGTACCCGACCGGGTCTATCGTCCCCGGATCTCTCCTTCGCTCGATCGTCGCGGCCGAGCATCTTTCGCAGCTCGGCGCGGGCACGGGCCAGGCGAGACATAACGGTGCCGATCGGTAGATCCAGAGCGCTCCCGATCTCTTTGTAGCTGAGGTTTTCGATCGCCCGCAGCAAGAGCACCTCCCGCTGCCAGTCGGGCAGCGCCGCAACCCCTTGACGAACACGTGCCCGCGCGTCCTTCGCTTCCAACTCCACATCCGGCCGGTGGCTCTTTGGCGCCGCCGCCGCTATGGAATCGCCCCCGGTCAGGATCGGTCTAGCTGCTCGCCCCCGAGCGTGTGAGCGTGCCACATTGACGGCTATCCGATAGATCCAAGGCCGAAGAGGGCGTTTAGGATCGTAGGTCTTGAGACCACGCCAGACGCGCAAGAAGGTGTCTTGACAGAGGTCACGGGATTCCTCTTGGTTCCCCGCGGTAGATCGTAGGAAGAGCGCGAAGAGACCGCGCCGATACCGCACCACGATCTTCTCGAACGCGCCCGAGTCGCCCTCACGGGCAAGGGCGGCGAGATCTTCTTCGGTCGGGGCGGGGGTTGGCTCGGTCATCGATCCTCAACCCATACTACCGCTGAGGAGTGGATCTATTCCCAGGCATCTGGAGCGGCGCCTGGCAGTTCGGCAACCGGCGCGCCCGCTCCCCGCCTCAAGAGGCTGCTGGAGCGGGCGCATGTCATCGATTACGAACCTCGTCTCCCGGATTGTCGTGCCGCTACGGACAGTTCAAGACGGCTCCTTGGGTCTCGCCGTGACGGGTCGTGTCGTCGTAGGCGTCCTGCAGAGCTCCGACTCGCGCGGCCTCGGCTTCAGCCACTCCGTCCAAAGCATCATAGATCTTCTCGGTAGCCTCGGCACACGCATCCTCCGCCGTGGCTCCCGCGCCGAAGTGCTCTCCCTCAGCACCGAGCAGTGCCTGCTTGAAAGCATCGAACTCGTTCGTGAATATGTCCACGTGCCCTTGTTCGTGTGTGGCCAAGTTGGTCATGAATAGGTTCCACGCATCGATGTCTTCTGGAGGCGTACCTAGTGGCGGATCCCACGAGGGCATGGATACGACAATCTCCATGATCGCCTCGACAGACATCAATTTGGCTCGGCAGCAGTACTTTTCATCAGATCCCTGGGCGGATGCAGTGGTGACACCGGCGTCGAAACTGAAGCCTGCTGTAGTCGTGCCCGGATACTCCCGACCATCGAAAACATCGTCGCTGACTTCCTGGCAGGAGCCGCCTGTCACCGTATAGGGCTCCGACCCGGTTGTGGGTTCACCGCTGGCCACTGGATCACCCGGTATCTCCGGAGGAACACAATCACCGGGACAGCTTCCCTGGTACGTGATACCATTGTCCGCTCGCACCCCTATCTTCTGATAGGGCTTGTCATTGTAAGGGGAGTAGACGATGGTATCATCAAAGCGCACCGTGAATTCCGGACCTCGACCCAGAATCGGGCGAGCGTTGCCGAATTTGGTGTACGATATCCACAGGATCTCGTCCTCCAGTCCCAATCCGGCCGGCCGCACCTCGGCGGTGAATGTCACCGGCACACCGTCCACGATCTCGCCCTCGGGAGTATGACCGGTGACAACGACCTCGTATGTGCCGATGTCGATCTGTTGGGCGTGGGCGGGCGGCCCAACCGACACCGTGTGCCAGGATCTGTCTTCAAATGTCTGCAGCAGAGTGTCACCCAGCCTCTGCGGTTTGCCGTCGATGCGCCACTCCAGCAGAGAGGTGAACTCAGGGGAATCCGTCGCGGCAACGAGCTCCAATTCTCGTTCGATCGAAGTCACATATCGGTCAGGGGCGACTTCGTACAACCCGGCGATGGAGCCGTTCCAGTACGCCTGGGCTGTCTGCCCCTCGAGCAGCTCTTCGGGGAGATCCTCGAGCTCTTCTTCCGTGTAATCACGAACATCGAATGGGAATACGCGAGCCACGATTGGAGTGGCGCCGATCTCGTCGACTGGGATGTCGCTGACATCGAGAATCGATCGGTACTCCATGAGCTCATCACCTTGGCGAACTTCGCAGTCTATCGCCAACCGTTCCAGAGAGCTCAAGCTGCACTCGGCCGTGGAGCCATTCTCGTCACGCCGCACCTCTGTGGCCCCGGACCAAGCGACTGCGGCCGCGAGATCGGCTCGGGCCCAGAACTGAACGCTGACGTTGGCGATAATGGCTGTTTCCGTCGGGGCGACATGCCAGCCGGTGGTCAGTCCTGGAATCGGGCCGATCATGAAGTCGCTCTCGAAGTCGAGCTTGGATGTCTGTGGCAGCGAAGGCGTGGGATCGGCGAAGCTGTTAAAGGCGGCAAGGCCAACGACGGCAATCGCCACCGCGCTACGCGGCAGAAAGGGCGGATGTGAATGCGCAACAGAGGTCATGGTTCTGCTCCTTGCGAGCGGTGTCATGGAACCCGATTCGGATCGGGTGCGTTGTGGAGGAGTGCGCGACGAGATCGCCGCACGGACACCTTCGATATGGCGCTTCTTGGCCCGTTGTTACGCCGAGCATGCGCTATCATCACGCAGACGTGGAGCCGACCAATGGATCACAGCCCACCAAGTTCAGATTCGAAACCCTCGCGCCGGCGCTTTCTCGCCGCACTAGGTATGGCGGGCCTCGCGCTCGGCCTCGGGTTTCGCCTGGTCGGCTATCGGCGCTTTGCGCGCTGGCAAGGAGAGGTTCTGCGGAGCTGGGAAGCAGAGGTCGTGGCCGCGGCCGC
Source organism: uncultured Gemmatimonadota bacterium (assembly GCA_964520315.1). Classification (GTDB taxonomy): domain Bacteria. The sequence goes on along the minus strand of CAZFNT010000166.1, from coordinate 2,952 downwards.
GGAAGTGTTGCTTGATGATGGGGGCGAGGGGAGAGTGCCGGCCGGTCCATCGGCGACCGAGATAGCGCGAAACGTCGATGACTATCTCGTCTGGCTGCCTGCGCATCTAACCCGCGAGATCCACGGGTTGATGTTGTTGCTCGAACACGGCACCTTGCTTCATCTTCGGGCCCGCCGATTCACCCGACTCTCGAGAGCGGCGAGATCGGAACATCTTCATCGCCTGCGCTACGGCGGGGGCGGGTGGCGGCTCATCTACTCAGGCATTCGAGATCTCTGCATGATCGGGTGCTACCAGGAACGAAGTGCGTGGCAAGCGATCGGCTATCACGGGCCGCTGGTCGAGCCGCCGGCCGATGGGCCGGTGGGGTTGTATGGCTGGCCACGACCACCGAGCCGCTACGATCGACTCGTCGCGCCCGAAGGGGACGATCCACCGAGGCTAACGCGATGATTCATGATGCGGCCCGCATGGGGCTGCCTACCGAGCTTCGCGCCGATCTGTGCGTCATCGGCTCCGGCGCCGGGGGGGGAATGGTGGCGTCGCTTGCGGTGCAGGCAGGGCTCGACGTCGTGCTGCTCGAGGCAGGTAGCTTTATTCCACCTGAGCACATGACGCAGCGCGAGGAGCAGATGATTCCGCGCTTACTCTGGGACGCGGGCGCTCGAACCAGCCGAGACCGCTCGGTTCAAATCCACCAAGGGCGTGGGGTGGGAGGCTCGACGCTACACAATTTCAATCTGTGCAAGCGGATCCCGATGCCGATTCTGGAGGAGTGGCGGCGCGAGCGCGGCCTGCGATACCTGAGTCCGGAACGATGGGACTCTCTGTACTCGAATGTCGAGAGCCGCCTACATGTCGAGGTCATTCCCCCCGAGTGGAGAAACCCCCACAATCGACTCATCGAGGCGGGTTGTCGCGAGCTCGGGTGGTCGGGCGCTTGGCTGCGCCACAATCGAAGCGGATGCAACGGCAGCGGATACTGCGAGCTTGGATGCACCTATGACGCGAAGAACAACGTGCCGAAGATGCTCTTACCGGCCGCCATCGATGCGGGACTGACGGTTATGACGCACTGTCAGGCGATTCGCATCGAGCACGAAAGCGGGCGAGCGACAGGGGTCGAAGCCGCCGCGCTCCACCCCGTATCGGGCGAGGTGCTGGGCGAAGTGCGCGTCGAGGCTGATGCCGTCTGCGTGAGCGCGTCCGCCACCGGTACGGCCGCTTTGCTCCAACGTTCCGAAGTGCCCGATCGATCCGGTGCTACCGGGGAATCGCTGCGGATTCACCCGGCGCTCGTCGTGGCGGCGGAGTTCGCCGAGACGGTGCGCGCCTGGCGCGGTGTGCCACAGAGCTACGAGTGCACGGAGTTGCTCGATTTCGAGGCCGCTCATGGTTCCGGAGTGGGCGAGACACCACCCGGCACTCGCACATGGATCGTGCCAGCCTTCGCTCACCCGATGGCCACCGCCACCATGATCCCCGGGCACGGCACGGAACACCGTCGCATCATGGAACGCTACGACAATCTGGCGGTGCTGACGGCGATGATCCACGATCGTTCAGAGGGGCGAGTACGGCCGAGAGGAGATCTGGGGCTGCGAGTCGACTACCACGTCGGCTCTGATGATCGGAAGGAGCTCGTGCTTGGGTTGGTCGCGTGTGTACGCCTGCTTCGCGCTGCCGGAGCGATCCGGGTCTTCGTCCCCACCGATCCGCCCCTCACCCTGGAGCCGAACGACTCACTGGCCGCCCTCGAGACATTGGAGCTCGACCGAAGCGGCTTGCGTCTCGCCGCCGTCCACCCAATGGGATCGGTGCCGATGGGAGACGATCCGGCGACTGCCGCGGTCGACAGTCGAGGGAAGCACCACCATTTAGATCGACTCTGGATCGCCGACGGCTCGCTCTTTCCGAGTTCGATCGGGGTGCCGCCGCAGCTCTCGATCTACGCCCTTGGGCTGCACGTCGGGCGAGCAATCGTCGATTCGCCGATCTAGAGCGTCCGTCCCCTCACCCCAGACGCCTGAGCGACGCCAGGTCCTTCTCCAGCCCCATTATCACGAGGCGGTCACTCCTGCGCAGCTCCAAATCGGGTGCAGGCACGACATCGTCGGTGTTGCCATCTTCGTCGAGCCTGCGAAGTAGCAACACATGGACCGAGAACTCTGCCCGTAGATCGATCTCGCGCAGGCTCTTCCCTTCGAAGCTCTCGGGCAGGTCGATCTCGAGCATGCGGTAGCCACCTCCGAGCACCACATCGCCGGTCTCGGTCGCGGCGACTCCTCCACCCAAGCCCGCGGCCATGTCTCTGCGCATCAGCTCCTGATTGTAGGCATCCATGAGATGCCGGCGGCTGAGCCCCCCGACCAGGCGGTGCGTGTAGGCGGATTCGACCACCGGAAGCTCCTCCCACTGCTGGCCGCCGAAGAGCTTCATGACGCAGTCCAGATCTTGCTCGGGTGTCAAGACCGGCACCTCTTCGTGCACCAGATCACCCGCGACGATGAGGTCCGAAAGAGCCTCGAACGATGTGAGCGAACGCCGCAGGTCGGCCAGTGAAATGATGCCGTGGAGCCCCCCATCTTCGCCGACGACATAGTAGAGGCCGCGCGGTGTGTCGGCCACCCGCTCCAGTAGCCTGCCCAGCGGCTCTTCGTCGGGAACAGTAACGACATCGGTGTCGAGCACTTCGCTCACTTGCATCGATCGCAGCACGCTCCGTTCGTGGCCGCGGAAGAGCTCGATGCCCCTGCGCACTAGCTTCATCGTGTAGATCGACTCTTTGTTGAGGCCACTGGCCAGGATCGTAGCGATGATGCAGCTCTCCATCAGCGGCACGATCAGCTTGTAGTCGCTGGTGAGCTCGAAAATGATGAGAATCGCCGTGATCGGAGCACGGGTCGTTGCGGCGACCAGCGCGCCCATACCGACCAGGGCGTAGGCGCCCG
>CAZFNT010000165.1:0-8304 GCA_964520315.1 uncultured Gemmatimonadota bacterium | reverse complement strand
CTCGCGCAGCTCCTGCGACTGGCCGTCGGTCGCCGTCCGGCGCGACTCGAGCTCGGCATCGGCCTGCCCCATCGCCACCTGCTCGGCAGCCACAGCGTCGATCCGCTCCTTCTCGCGCCCCGCGAGCTCATCGAGTCGCCGCGCGTACTCATTCCATCTGGATTGGGCGGTGTGGAGCTCCAGACGCACGATCTGCGCGCGAAGGCGGCGGTAGCGCCGCGCCTTCCTCACCTGATAGGCGAGGCTGCGGACGTTCTTCTCGACTTCGGCGACGATATCGCCCAGGCGCTCGAGGTTCCCCTCTGCCTCGGCGAGACGCCGCTCGCTCGCCTTCAAGCGATCGCGGTAGCGCATGATGCCGGCGGCCTGCTCGAAGAGGAGTCGGCGCTCGGCGGGATTGTTGCTGATGAGCTGCTCGACCATCTTGAACTCGAGGACCGAGTAGGCGTCTTTACCCACACCGGTGTCGAGAAAGAGGTCGGTGATGTCTTTGAGTCGACAGGGAACCTTGTTGATGAGAAAGTCGGACACGCCGTCGCGAAAGACCCGGCGTGTGATGGCGAGATCTTCGTAGTCGACGTTTAGGGTGTCGCGGACCCCCGCGAAGGAGAGGGTGACTTCGGCGACCGAGAGGGGTTTGCGGTCGCGCGTTCCTTTGAATATGACGTCGTCGAGGCGCTCGCCGCGCAGAACCCTCATCGAAGACTCGCCGAGCACCCAGCGGACGGCGTCGGCCACGTTGCTCTTGCCGCAGCCGTTCGGCCCCACGATCGCCGTGAGCCCGGTGTCGAAGTCGATCCGGATCTTGTCGGCGAAACTCTTGAAGCCGTAACACTCGAGGCGGGATAGGCGCATGTGGGACGATCTACCTGGGGCCTGGGGCGGGTCGAGGAAAAACAGCAGGCTACCAGAATCCGGGGGGAGCTGGGTTATTCTGGACGCTTGACCACGGTCCCGTGGGGCACGGCGACCGGCCCCAGCCGTGGCGTACGTGCAGCGATCCCCAGACACGAGGACCTCGGAATCCGCAGGCCTCCGCGAATGTTAGGAGCCGATCTCCATGCTCTTCAGCTCACTCCACGGCGTGCTGCCTTTGGCGCTCTCCGTGACCGCTCTCGGAACCACCGCACTCTCGGCGAGCACGATCCGTCCATCCCTCTATCCGGTTCTTCCGTGGGAGGATGTCCCGATTCATACGCGTGGCGAGCTGATCGTTCGCTTCGCCGACCACGTCGACGTCCACGACCTCGCGGCCTTTCACGCATCGATGGAAACGCGCGGACGTCTGCTCAGCGAAGCGCTCAATATGCAGCGGGTGGCCTTCGACCCCGACATCGATATCGAGAGGGTGGCCGAGCGACTGATGGCCTCTCCCTTGGTCGAGTACGCCGAGCCGAACTGGGTGGGGCATGCCCTCCACGTGCCGGACGACCCGATGTACATCGAAACCGGCAAGTGGAACGACACCTTCGTGGCCGAGGCTTTTCATCTCTTTCCGATCGACACGGAACGGGGCTGGGATTCGGCGACCGGTGAGGGCGTTGTCATCGCCCACATCGACACCGGGCTCGATTTCGACCACCCCGAGCTCGTGGGACAGCTCTGGGTGAACGAAGACGAAATCCCGGACAACGGCCAAGACGACGATGGAAACGGTGAGAAAGACGACATCCACGGCATGGACTACGTGGGCAACAACAAAGGGAAAATGATCGAGATTCTCTTCCCCTGGCTCTACGACACCAAAGACGGCAATCCCGACGTGCACGAAACCGGCAACGACGGTTGGGGCGTGCCCGATCCATCGATCGGAAATGGGATTGACGACAATTTCGATACATATGCGGACATCGCAGTGTCGCACGGAACAATGACCGCGGGAGTCACTTTCGCGGTGATGGACGACGCATTGGGTATGCCGGGAGTAGCGCCAAACGCCAAGATCATGGTTCTGCGCGCCATCAACCCGGAAGGCTTGGCACTGTTCGCCGACGTGATCGCTTGCATCGACTATGCGACCGACAACGGCGCCGATGTGATCAACTTGAGCCTCGGTTGGCCGATCGAGGGACGGTCGTTGCGCGAAGCCTGCGAGCGCGCCTATGCGAATGGTGTCGTGATCGTGGCTGCCTCCGGGAATGCCGCAAGCGACGGAATTTCTGGTGGTGTCGCCTACCCGGCCGGGTGGCCGACCACCTTGGCCGTCGGCGCGGGAACGACTTCGTTCACGCGGGCCGAGTACTCCGATTTCGGCCCGGGTCTCGATGTGATCGCCCCCGGTGGCGAGGTTGTTCTCGAGAGTGGAATATTCAAGGAGATCTTCTGGACCACTTGGGTGGCATCGATGGCCGACGAGAACGACGGAATCGCCGAAATGGGGACTCCTGGCTGGGCCGGCGGCGCCGGAACTTCATTCGCGGCACCGGTGGTCGCGGGACTTGTGGCACTATTCCTGGAGCAGCATCCGGGTGTCGCTCCCGATGTGGTCTACAACGCGATCAGGCAATCCGCGATCGACGTGGGGCCGAACGGTTGGGACGAAGAGACCGGCTACGGCATGGCGAACGCAAGGCGCTTGCTCGGTCAGACACAGGGCAAGGTAGCCGGGTTCATTTCGCCGGACGACCAGAAGATGCCCCCGGGGCAGACCTACATCTCGAATGTCGTCATCGCGAACGACGACGATGCGGCGCACACGGTCGACTTCGAGATCAATGTGTACGACAACAACCACAACTTGATCGGGGGAATCAGTCCGATCGACACGGGAACCGTGTCACTAGATGCGGGCGAAGTCGTACGCGGCGCGTTCCCGCATCCGACACAGTTTGGAATGCAGAAAGGCGTGTACTTCATATCGATCGAGCTCTTCGAGAACGGTCAGCCGATCGACTACGACGATTTCGCGCTCAACTTCACGAACCTGCTCTAGTCTATCGAGGTCGGAGGTCGGCGCTTCAGTGCCGCGCCGCCTCCGCCTCCACGAGTTCGAGGAGGATCTCTCCGGCCACGTTGTCGCCCACCGAGTCGCTCACGTGGTGCAGGAGAACGGGACCATCGGGGGCGACGACGAGTGCCCCGCCTTGCTGCCAGGGATCGCCCTGCACGCCGGCCTGACGGTGTCCCGCCGTGTAGGCGCGGAGCCCACCCAGCATCGAGCGCGCATTGAAGGTAGAGCCGATGCCACGCTTCAACCCCGCCGCCTCGTAGGTCGCGCGCTTGGGGTCGGAGAGGATGCGGGCCTCGATTCCCGTGTCTTCCTGGAAGGGCTCTACATGGTGCGCCCCACCCGAGCCGATCACAGTCAAATCGGCCCCGAGCGCCTTCAGCTCGCCTTCGATGCCCCGCAACTGCGAGACGTGCTCTCGGCAGACAATTCAGCCGAAATGGCGGAGCCACACGAGAATGGCGGGACCCTTCGCCCCTTCCCAGAGATCGCCGAGCCTGATCTCGATGCCGTTGGTATCGCGGGCGCGAGATTCCGCCAGACGGGCCAAGTCCAGAGTATGTTCCATGAGGTCTCCTGGTATCTCCTTCCCCAACTATAGGCCACTGTTATGCTGTGAGTTCCCCTCGCACGCCTGAAAGACCCGTTCCATGAAGACCCTATTCACCATGACCCCTCTCGCGCTGGCGTTTTCGCTGCCCATCATCGCCCGTGCCGAAGGCAGCTGGGACATCGCGGCCAGCGTGAACGAGCTCCATATGCAGATCGACTTCCTGGACCACGATGTCGGCATCTCCGGTGGCACCAAGGACGCGATCGGAGCGCGCGTCCTCAAGACGGAAGATGGCGGCTACAACTGGCGCAATACCTTCGATGATCCAACCGGCCTGGTCGGCATCACCGGGACGAGCTGGGACGGACCTCAGACCGCCTTCGCATCGGGTGTTGGATGGATCTTGGGGCCGCAATCGATCTGGCGTTCGCAGGACGGCGGTGAGAGCTGGAGCGGAGTGTGGGGGCAGAGTGCGTTTTCGTGGATGACCACGCTTCAGGTACCCGAGCCCGATGTTGTGATCGCGGTCGGGTACTGGACGCAGTTCCTGGTCACCAAGTACGGCATGCTCTACTCGAGCAACGGCGGCAATTCCTGGACCAAGCGAGCCTGGAGCTTCAACAACTACCCCGACACCGCTTGGCCGACCTGCCTCGACTTCGTCAATGGCGACGAGGGATTCATCGCCGGTGGCCGCTGGCCCTGGGATTCCGCCGCCACGCATCTTGGCCGCCCCGCCGGCATCGGAATGCCGGAGAACCTGACCGCCGCGACACCTACCTGGGAGGCGATGGTCGAGGGCACCCTGAATGCCGGCCAAAGCTGGACGACGCTCTTCCAGCAGACAGGGTGGACCGTCACCGGCATCGACTTCGTCAATCGCAACGAGGGCTGGATCGTCGGCTACTACAGCTATTCGCCCAATCAGACCGGTCCCTATCTGGGCCACATTTTCCACACCGATGACGGGGGAGCGAGCTGGGAAGAGCAGAACTACGCGAACTCGAGCGAAGTGGCGCTCTTCAATGTGCAGATGTTCAACCGCCGCGAAGGCTGGGCAGTGGGGCACAACGACGGCGCGGCGAACCGACGCGCCCAGCTCTACCACACCGTCGACGGGGGTGCGAGCTGGAGCCTGTCCAGCTACCACGTCAACTGCGATCCCCGCGGGATGGACTTCGTGGACGAGAGTGAAGGCTGGGTGAGCGGCTTCTATTCGTCGAGCCAGGGGCGCTACCTGCACTACTCCGATCCGGCCCGCCAGCCTACTCTCGCTCTCGATATCACCGAGGATCATGTGACGTCGGCTCCCGGATCCACGCTCACCTACCACCTCGAAATCGAGAGTCTGATCGGACAGAATCAGACCGCCGATATGTGGCTCTCGGCCACGAGCCCGGCGATCGGCGCCCTCTCTCCGTACCCCCTTCTTCTGCAGGCGAACGCGACGATTCCCGGAGGGGCGCACGCAACCGTCGCAGTCTCGGTCGATCTGCCGCCCACTACCCCCGCCGGTCGCTACAATCTAGAAACCATCTCAGGGCCGTATATGAGCCAAGATCCAACGGCCCACCTAGGCTACGCCGGGTTCGATGTGACTATTCAATAGTATTCGAGTGCCGAGAAAAGAGGAGACCTCTTTATGGATCGGAATGCCGGAATGTCCGCAGAGATGCGCGAGATGGTGCTCGAGACGCTCTCGGATGTGTTGAAACGGGAGTTCCCCGAGGACAAGCAGCTCGAGCTCGATGCAGCAGAGGAGTTCCCCGAGGAGCTGATCCGGAAGATGCTCTCGCCGGAGCTCGGCTTGCACCTCGTCTTCCTTCCCGAATCGGTCGGCGGGCTTGGCGGTGGGGCGCGCGATATCTGCGCCTTTGCCGAGAGGATCGCGGCGGTCGATATCGGGCTCGCGACGGCTTTTCTCGGTGTGTCCTTGGGCACCGATCCGATCATCGTGGGCGGGACCGAGGAGCAGCGCAACCACTGGCTCGGCCAAGTCGCGGAAGAGGGATGCATCGTCGCCTATGCGGTCACCGAGCCCGAGGCGGGGAGCAATCTGTCGGCACTCAGGGCTACCGCCGAGCCGATTCTCGATGAGGGAGGGAAGACCACCGGTTATCGCCTGAACGGCGCGAAGCAGTTCATCACCAACGGCGGCGTCGCCGATCTCTACACGGTCTTGGCGAAGGCCCCCGGCGGCCCCAGCTTCTTCGTCGTCGAGAAGGGGGCGCCCGGTCTCGTGATCGGCAAGAAAGAGGAGAAGCACGGCATCCGCTCTTCGGTGACCACCGGCCTGGTCTTCGAGGACCTCGAAGTGCCGGCGAGCCATCTGCTCGGAGAAGTCGAGGGACAGGGCTTGGTCGAAGCCAACAAGGTCTTCGGCTACACGCGCCTCATGGTCGGAGGGTTCGGATTGGGCGGCGCTCGTGCCGCTCTGGAACGGGCCATCGCTTATGCCAAAGTACGAGTGCAGTCCGGCTCGAAGCTGATCGACAAGCAGGGCTTCACTTTCAAGCTCCTCGTGCCGCACTGGATCGATCTCTGCGCGGGCAAGGCATACATCGAGGAAATCGCAACCCGGCTGGATGGTGGCGAGGAAGGCCTTCAGGTCGAGGGATCGATCGCGAAGCTCTGGGCGACCGAGACCGCGAATCGCGCGGCCGACGCGGCGGTCCAGGCATTGGGTGGCTATGGCTATATGCGTGAGTACCTGGTGGAGAAGTACCGCCGAGATTGTAGAATTCTCACGATCTACGAAGGCACGAGCGAGATTCAGCAACATATTATTGCTCTGTACCGATGGAAGGAGACCGTGCGATCCAAGGGCGCATTCTACGACAATACGGCGGTCGAGTTGGACGCACTTCATAGCTCTCACCCCGACATCGGGGCCAACTTGGTCTCGGCGGCGTTACGGGGGTTGAACCGAACGATCCAGCACGCGCACAAATCGAAGCTGACCCGCCAGCAGAGTGTGATGTTCAGCCTTGCGGACACGATAGCGACGAACGAAGTCGCCGCAGCTTTCTGCCGCCGGACGGTGGAGCGGAAGGCGGATGCGGATATGTGTCGCGTGTTCGCGCGAAAGGCGATGTCGCAGACGCTACAGGGAAACCAGCTCTGTACAACCGGGTTCCTCGAATCCGCCGACAGCGCGGGGATCGAGAAAGCGAAGAAGTTACACAACGAGCTATTGGAGAGCCATGACCCCGCGCGAATGGCCGGGTTGCTCGGCGATATGGGGGCGGTTGGAGAGATGCTCCGATCGGACTAGACGATGGCGACCTATGATCTCGACTGCCTGTTCGTACACGTTCCGAAGGCCGACAACCACTACCTGCCGATCGGGGACTTCTTCAACATCACCTACATGCCGATGGGGGTCCCCGCCATGGCGGAGCTTCTCCATCGTGAGGGCCGACGTGTTGAGATCTGCCATCTCGGTGTGGAATGGCTCGTCGACCGAGACGAGAGCGTCGAGCGAATCTATGAAGGCCGGCGGATCCGAGCGATCGGGTTCCCCCTCTACTGGCACTATCAGGCCTACGACACCATTCAGGTCGCCGCCGCGATGGCCAAAGCGCACCCCGAAGCGTTCATCTTTCTGGGAGGGATCACGGCGGGGTACTTCGCCGACGAGATCATCGATCGCTATCGTTTCATCGATGCCGTGGTTCGCGGACACGGCGAATCGGTCGTGGCGGATGTCGTCGCCGCTCTCTGTGATGGAGCTTCGCCGGAGTCGGTCCCTAATCTGACTCTCCGAGACCCGGAGACCGGAGCGCCGGGTGAAACCGGGAAATCCGCATCGTCGGCTATTCCTCTCGACGATCTGGTCTTCGGCGATCTCGGCACGATGCGCCACGCCGAGGTGTATGCAGCGAGCTTCGGCTTTCCGCTGGCCTACGCCCAAGAGCACACACCCGATGAGAACCGGAGCATGCTCAGCATGGGTCGTGCTTTCTTCCCGCTCTTCGTCGGGCGAGGCTGCCCTTGGATATGTAGTTTCTGCGGTGGTAACCGCGGCACACTCGCGAAGGTAACCGGCACAGCGAAGGTGGTCTGGCGCAGTCAGCACCGCGTCGTCGACGACATACGCCTCGCCCGCGATCTTGGTTACCGAACGATGGCTCTGTGTTTCGATCCAACACCGACCAGGGACGAGTACTACGTGGAGCTTTTCCGTCGCATTCGCGAGGCGCGGCTCGACGTGGATTTCTACTTCGAATGCTGGGGACTGCCGACTCCGCGCTTCGTCCGGGAGTTCCGGCGCACCTTCCCCTCGCCAGAATCGTACATCGCCATTTCGCCGGACGCCGGCGACGAGCACGTAAGGCGGCTCAACAAACAGCCTTTCTACACAGATGCCGAGCTTCTCGCCACCTTGCGAACCCTGGATGAGCTCGAGATCTCGGCTGACGTATTCTTCACCCTCGCGCTGCCGGGAGAGAGGCTAGGGCAGGCCCGGAGAACGGCCGAGCTGAAGCGAGAGATCGCGACGACATTCCGGAATGCACGCAGAGTCATGACCTGGACGGTGCAGCTCGAGCCCGGCTCTCCTCAGTTCGAGCGACCGAGCGAGCTAGGGATGCTCACCGATCGAAACTGCTTCGCCGACTTCTACGAAGCCCACGGCGGCAAGCGGGCGGACACTTACTCATCGCTCGGTTACAAGATTCTGGACTACTTCGGAGATGAGCGTGACGAGGGCGAGATCGAGGATTTCGAACGCCACATGCAACACCTGAAGTGTCTGGAGTTCTGCTTTCTCGCGAAAGACCCTCGGCAATGGAATGCTCCCGCC
>CAZFNT010000164.1:0-8313 GCA_964520315.1 uncultured Gemmatimonadota bacterium | reverse complement strand
AGCGATGGTGGAGACCGCCGACCTCGGGAAACGCAACGATCTCACCCATCGCCGGAGGCTGCACGGCTCGGGATATCGGTGTGTCGTTCTCGAGCCCGAGATGCGTTCTCGCGGTGTGGTGATAGCTGAAGTAAGACCTGAGAATCCGCCGAAGGTGAGCCTCGTCAAACACAATCACGTGGTCGAGACACTCTCGGCCTATCGATCCCACGATTCCTTCCACACAAGGATTTTGCTAGGGAGACCGGGGAGCGATGAGGACCTGCTCGATGCCCATCGCATCGACGCGGCGAACGAAGTCGTGACCGTAGATCCCGTCCCGATCCCGAAGCAGGTAGCGGGGCGCGGTGTCCCAAGGGAACGCCTCGACGATCTGCTGGCCGGTCCACCTTGCGGTGGGGTGCTCGGTCACGTCGAAGTGGATCACCCGGCGCCGGTCGTGTGCCAGAACCACAAGGACGAAGAGCACACGAAACGTCGCGGTCGGGACCGTGAAGAAGTCGATCGCCACCAGGTCGCGGAAGTGGTTGTCGAGAAAGGCGCGCCAGGTCTGGGAGGGTGGGTTGGACCGACGGGGAATGTACTTCGCGACCGTAGATTGGCTGATCTCGACGCCGAGTTTGAGCAGCCCGCCGTGGATCCTCGGGGCGCCCCACAAAACGTTGGCGCGGGCCATCTTGCGGATGAGCTGCCGGATCTCAACGGGAACCACAGGCCGACCTGGCCGTCCTGCTCGGCTCTTCCGCGTCCAGTAGCGTCTGAAGCGACGACGGTGCAAATCGACCACGGTTTCGGGGCGAACGAGATGGAGGTGAGCCCGCCAATGGGCTCAGGTCCTCGAGATCGCCACCCAGAGGGCCCGATCCCAGTCGGTGAGTCGTGGACGCTTGCCCCGTCGTTTCAGGACTCGGACCTGGCGCTCCAGGACGAGGATTCTGAGCGCCATCGCGCGACGCGATCGGAAGGCACAGAGCAGGGAGAGGGTGAGGAATCGGAGGATGAGGAGCATGGCGGGAAGATGTGGGACGGAGGCTGGAAGTTCAAGCGGGGCATGGCCGATGGGTTATTGGAGGGGACAGGTCGCAGCCGCACTTGATGCGCTTGGTCGCGATGGCTAGAGTTACCAGCGAATATTGAGAAACGCTGAGGAATCTATCCATGGGCGAGAAGCCGAAGAACGAGAACTCGTTCGCCGGGGCGGAGAGCATCTTTCGGGAGCGTGGCGGCGTGCTCCGCACGATGGAGGCTATTCGTCGCGGAGTCCACCCGCGCACGCTCTACGCAATGCGGGATGCTGGGGTTCTGGAACGACTCGGGCGTGGGCTGTACCGGCTTGCAGACCTCCCTCCGCTCGGCAATCCCGACCTGGTGGCGGCAGCACTCCGCGTACCAGAAGGGGTATTTTGTCTGATCTCGGCTCTGGCGTTCCACGAGATCACGAGTCAGATCCCGCACGAGGTCTACGTCGCCCTCAAGCGGGGTGCACAACCGCCGCGGCTGGATCATCCTCCCGTTCGCGTGTTCTGGTTCACGGGAAGGGGTTTCACGGAAGGGATCGAGACACCCGAGCTGGACGGAGTCAAGATCCGCGTGTACGGAGCAGCGAAGACGGTTGCTGACTGCTTCAAGTACCGGAATAAGCTTGGCCTCGACACCGCCATCGAGGCGCTCCGGCGCTTCCTAAAGGAGCGTCGGGGGAGTCCTGACGATCTTGTGCGGTTCGCCCGAGTGTGTCGCGTCGAGAGGGTAATGCGCCCCTACATCGAGGCTCTGCTGTGAATCGTCGGAAGGTGAAAAACGTCGTTGCGTCTATTCGGCAGCGGCTACTTGACGAGGCGCGCGGCACGGGTCGTCCGTTCGGTGAGCTCCTGCAGTACTTCGCGATGGAACGCTTCCTCTACCGGCTGTCGAAGTCGCCTCATAGCGAGAAGTTTGTTGTCAAGGGGGCGCTGATATTGGCGACGTGGGAGGTTTCGGTCACGCGCCCAACCAGGGACATCGACCTACTGGGCCAAGTGGCGAACGACATCGGGACCGTCGTCGCTTTGGTGAAGGAGGTTTGCCGACAGCGGGTCCAGCCGGACGGGCTCGTCTTTGACTCGACGACTGTCCAGGGAGAGCAGATCGTCGAGGAGGCCGAGTACGAGGGGGTGCGCGTCCGCTTCCTTGGATGCGACGCTTGACCAGCAGCCGCGCGGTCACAATCGACGACGAGGATTGGGATCGGATTCACTGGCTGATCACGGCCGTCAGGAATGACCTCGTACACTTTGTCCCGAAAGGGCTGCTGGTATCGATCGAAGGCGCGCGGGAGGCGGCGCGGGCCGTTGTGCGAGTCATTCGAGCACTGGCCTTCGAGTCGAATATGATCCTCGACGTGGACCACGAGTGGAAGGAGCGGACTGATCGGGCGATCCAGCGATTCGATAAGTTGATCCGTCGTGTCGAGAGCGGTGCTGTCGAAACCTGAGGCTCGACAATGCCTCAATACCACCGGAAAGGGAATCGGCGACTCGTGGGTCGGTAGAGTCCAGGGAAGGCTCAGCCAAGTCTGGGACGAGCGAGCAAGCGTGGAGTGTCGCGTGCGAACGAATGAGAAGGGTGGCGGAATCCGAGTAGGAGTGGATCAGACCCTTTTCGACGCATGACGAACTCTGACTATGTTCTTCCAGACTACTGCTCGGGCGACTATTCAGCTCGCTCGGCGGACTTAGTCGGAGGGGCCCGCGTTTGTCATGAAAGCGGGGGCGGGTCAATTCTCGATAGCGGCCAAGCGTATGACAGGTATGTCTGGCGACGAACGACGGGGATGGGCGGATCAGTGCTCAGTCTCATTCCCTCTCTTCAAAGACGTCGAGTGTTTCTGTGGGCATGGGGATCTCTTTCGAAGGCCCCCTACCGCCATGGCGATCCCGAAACAAAGCAACACTCCCATCGCAAAAAGCGCCGGCCGTTGGCCGTTCCGGTCGACCGACCAACCGACGGCTGGTCCCAAGACGAGAAACGACAATCGAAAGAGCAAGCTACGTAGCGACAGGAATCCGGCGCGATCGGCGGAGGTGAGGGCGCGGTGTTCCTCGTGCTGCAGCATCGGTGAGCTGAGCCCGCGGGCGGCGGTGAGACAGAAGTAGAAGGCGAAGCCCCAGACTCGGTGGACCGAAGCCAGGCCGAAGTAGCCGATGCCGACAAGTACTCCGCAGAAGGCGAGGGCGGTCGGGAGGCCGAGCGCTCGTTCCAGGCGATGGCTGAGCAGGGCGGTAAGGGCGACGATGAAGTTGGCCGCGGCCCACATGGGGCCAAGCCATGGCTCCGGTAACCCCGACTCGACGGCATAAATCTGTATCATCCAAACCGGTATGAACGAGGCCAATCCGAAGATGACGATCGCGAAGATCAGGCGCAGGAGGCGCGGGGATTCGGTGAGGACGAAACGGAGCATTTCGCGAACTTGTGCGACGCCTCGGGAGAGCGGCGGTTGGGCTCGGCTCGGCTCTGACATTGAGGCGGCGACCCCCAGATTTACGATCCAAACCACGACCTCTATCTGAAAGGGTAGGTGCGCCGACGTGGCGTAGAGTAGCCCGGCGCTCAACGCGGCCAGCCCTTCGGCGGATTGCCCCCAGAAGACCATTCGGCCGGACCAGCGGGCGAACCCCCTTTCGTCACCGCTGTCGAGCAACGATTCGTAGAGCAGGGCGGAGTCGGTGCCGGAGACGAGTGAGAGTCCGACGCCGAGCAGCGCCTCGGCCGCGGCGATGCGCCAGAAGGTGGCTGCTCCCACATAGAGCCCCCATCCGGCGGCGGTGACGAGCGATGCGATGACGAGGGTGCGGCGGTAGCCGATTCGGTCGGCGAGGAAGCCGGAGGGGAACTCGAAGATGGCCACGGCCAGTCCGAATCCCGCCTGGAGCGCCATGATTTGGGTCATGCTCATACCCACCTGCCGCTGCCAGAAGATCGTCAGCACGGCCATGGGAAAGAGGCTCATCTGAAGACCGTGAAAGAGGCAGATCAGGGGTGGGTTGCGGTGGTGCATCGTGGCCAGGGTAGAGGTTGGGCGAGACTCGGTCGGTCGATTTGGCCGCGGAATCCGGGCAATCGGCGGACGAAGGGGGTAGGATCCTGCGATGCGAGCACCTTTCACTGAAGCGTTCATACGCGCCGTACCGAAAACCGACCTGCACCTTCATCTCGACGGCTCGATCCGTCTATCAACCCTTATCGAGCTGGCCGAGCACCAAGGCGTCGAGCTCCCCGCCTATACGGAAGAGGGGCTGCGTTCCGAGGTTTTCAAGGAACAGTACGCCGACCTGGCGGAGTATCTGCGGGGCTTCGCCTACACCTGCGCGGTTCTGCAAGATGCGGATTCGCTCGAGCGTGTGGCGTACGAGCTTGCGATCGATTCGTTCACGGAGGGCGTGCGTTATATCGAGGTGCGCTTCGCGCCGCAGCTACATATCCACGAAGGTTTCGATGCGCCCGACACGATCGCGGCGGTGGCGAAGGGGCTCGCGCGGGCTCAGAACGAGTTCAACGCGGACGAGGCGATCGAGCGGGATGACGAGCCGGCCTATCGCTCCGGGATTATCGTCTGCGCCATGAGGATGTTCACTCAGGCGTTTTCGGAGTACTATCGCCGCTACGTGGCGATCCATCGCTTTCGCAGGATGAACGAGGTGATCGCCCAGGCCTCGGTCGATCTGGTGAACGCGGCGGTACACGCGCGCGACGATCTGGGGCTGCCGGTCGTAGGCTTCGATCTGGCGGGGCAGGAAGACGGCTATCCCGCGGCGGCGCACGCAGAGGCCTACAGCCTTGCCCACCAACGCTTTCTGCGGAAGACGGTCCATGCCGGCGAGGCTTTCGGGCCGGAGTCGATCTTCCAGGCGCTGACCGATCTGCACGCCGACCGGATCGGGCATGGTTACTATCTCTTCAACCCCGACAAGATCTCTCACGGAGGCATCACCGATCGAGATGCGTATGTCGCCGCGCTCGTTCAGCATATGGCCGATCGCCGCATCACCATCGAAGTCTGCCTTTCTTCGAATATGCAGACCAACCCCGCCATCGGGAAGCTCGAAGAGCACAACTTTCGGCACATGCTCGCCGCGAATCTATCCGCGACGCTGTGCACCGACAATCGCACGATTTCGAACACGACCGTCTGCAAAGAGATCGGGCTCGCCATCGACGCGTTCGATATCGCCCCCAAGATGTTGAAGCAGATCGTCGTATACGGCTTCAAGCGCTCCTTCTTCCCCGGATCGTACTCCGGCAAGCGGACGTACGTGAGGAAGTGCTTCGATCTCTACGAGGCACTGGAAGCGGCGCACGGCGTGATGGGGCACGAGATTTGATCCTCGGAATATGATCGACCCTTGGAGCAACGATCCAGCTGAGATCGAGACATCGGTCGCGGTTCTTCCCTTCGCCGCGCCGCCAGACGGGTGGCCGATAGAGGGGCTGGACCACCGCGCGGCCTATGCTCGCCAGGTGCCGGCGATGCTCGCCGATTGGCTCGATCACGCTTCTGGTCTTTTCTCGAATCTGGCGGTTTTCACGACGCCGCTTCCGCACTCTCATGGTGCGGTGGTGTGGGTCTTGCCCGAGCGTCTGCTCGAGACCGAAGACCTTCTTGCCGAGGGCGAGGAGCTGCCCGATGCCGATATGATCGTGGACGGGGAGCTCGCGCGGCGAGGCGGCGAGCTCGAGATTCGCGTGCGCGTGAGGTATGCCGAGAGCGCGATGATCGTGGAGACCTTCGAAGCGCGCTGCGAATTCAGATCGGTGATCGTGGCGACGATGCTCTTGGCCCGGCGGATCGCGAAGGTCCTGGGGGGCGAGATGGCCGATCTCGATGCGCCGCAGTCTCACCTGGCGGCCGATTCTCAGACGATCGACCTGTATGTATTGGCCCGCGATATCGAGCTGGCCCGACAGTCCGGGGTCGATCCGGGCACCGGTGTCAGCGCGGCGGGCTTGCTTGGCGGAGCGATCGCGGTGTCTCCCCGTTTCTCGCCGGCGGTCGATCTCTTGCTGGGGTGGGTCGCGCGGGCGATGTCGGATGATGAAGTGGGGGACGGAGAGCCTGCCGATCGGGTGCTGCTGGGGTTGGAGCGGGCGACCGGGAACGCCGAGGCGGATCCGAGGCTTTGGACCGCCCGGGGGCTGCTCTCGGCGCGGCGGGCGTCCGACGGTGAGCACGCGGTGGCGTTGATCAACGAGGCGCTGGACCACGGGGGGGATTCGGTGCCGCTGCGGATCGAGATCAGTGAGCGTTTGGTCGAGCTCGGCCGCCCCAGAGAGGCGAAGCGCCATCTGCTCAGGGCGGCGGACGATTGCCCGGATGATCCGACGCTGATCGATAGGGTCGGAGTGCTGCTGGGCAATGTCGGCGCGATCGATCGGGCGTGTCAGCTCTGGAGAAGGGGCGCGGCCCTTGCCCCTTGGGAAGGCACGTTCTTCGCTCAGCTCGGAAGGGCGGCTCAGGACCGGGGGGAGTTCGAGGAGGCGTGGGCGTACTACGCGAGTGCGTTGCTGGCGGCGGATCTGCCTTTTCACGTGTTTCGATACGTCGCGAATCTGGCCCGGCGCTCCGAAGTGCCCGCCTTCGTGCGAGAGCGGATCGAGAGTCTGGAGCTCTCTCCGTCGACACCGGCGGAAGGGTGGACCGAGCTGGGCGAGCTCTGTCTGGCGGCGGGACTGACCGATCGCGCGATCGGTTTTCTGGAGAAAGCGCTGGTCCATTCACCGAGTGACGAGCTCGAAACACGGATCAAGCGGAATCTGCTGGAGGCGCGCTCTCCGGGGATGCTCTCGAAGGTGGAGCAGTTGACGAAGACGGCGTTGAGGCGTGATCCGCGTCGTGCGATCGCCGAGCTCGACGAGGCGATCCGCGCGGAAGCAGGGTTCTGGCCCGCCTGGCATCTGAAGGGGGTTGCGCTGAGGCATGCTGGAGCGTGGGAGGAGGCGGCGGACGCATTCGAGATGGCCACGAAGCTAGCGCCCCGGCAGGCGGCTGTCTTCCGTGGGTTGGGGCACGCGCGGCTGCGACTCGGCCGGACGCTCGAGGCGGTCGAGGCATTGCGGCGGGCGGTTGTGCTGGATCCTCGCAGCGCCAAGGTTCGCGTCATGCTGGCGCGGGCACTGCTCGAGACTGGACGTGAGGCGGAGGCGAGAGACGAGCTGGGTGTTGCTCTGCGCATCGACCCGACTCTGGCCAAGGCCCGTGGGCTACGGCGGCGGTTTCGTTGGCGGGCGTTTTCGAGGTGGTGGAAGGCCTGGGTCGAGCGCCTGCACGGGTAGCCGGGTAGCGCGGATGTCGACTTTGGGATAAGATAGAAACGAGTGTTCGCGATGCCAAATGTGTCGCGAGATCGAACCCCCGCTCCGCTGGAGGACCCCGGATGCCTATCGAATCCGACCTGCGCCCGCCGAACCGTCCTCCCGTCCCCCGCGGGGGTTGCCGCCCCACCGGGCGCTCCCGAGATGTGCTTCGGGAACACGCGATCGCTTGGCTCGAGGAGTGGAGGGTGCTCGGGAGCCTGAAGACCGAGACGGACCAGATCGAGTCGGAGTTGCGCGAGCGCATGAAGAGCGCGATGCACCGTGCGTCGACCGCGAACCGCCTGGACCCTGACACCGATCAGGATCCCCCCCTCGCGGCTCGCCAGCGCGCGAGGCTCCGAGAGCTTCGGGCGCAGATTGCCCGGCGCGATGTGCTCCAAGCCCGCCGCGACCTCAGTGAAGTCGAGCGCTCACGGAAGGCGTTGGAGCACAGCATGAGAGATGTGCTGGCGCGGGTGCGCCAGCTGGAGACGATGCTCGGTGAGTCGATCGAGATCGACATCGATGGTGAGGGTAGTGCGGTTCAGCAGATTGGCTAGGCGTTGCCCTCAGGGGTTCTTCACATAGGCGTTGGGGCGCAAGTAGAACCACCAGTTCAAGATCAAGCAGATCGAGTAGAAGACCGCGAAACCGTAGAGCGCGTACTCGGGCGTAGTCGCCTTGATCTGCTCACCGAACACCTTCGGGATGATGAACGCGCCATAGGCGGCTACCGCCGAGGTCCAACCGAGAACGGGGCCGGCCTGTTCCTCGTTGAAGACGACCGCGATGGTGCGGAATGTGGAGCCGTTCCCCACGCCGGTGGCGGTAAAGAGCACGATGAAGAGCAGGAAGAAAGGCCAGAAGAACTCTTCGGGGGTTGCTGAGCGATAGGCCGCCGCCATGAAGTACGCGACGCCCAAGGCGGAGATGATCATCGTTATCGAGACGAGCTGGGTGATCTTGGCTCCTCCCACCTTGTCG
>CAZFNT010000163.1:0-8379 GCA_964520315.1 uncultured Gemmatimonadota bacterium | reverse complement strand
CGCAGGACGAGCGCCCTGCCCGATTCGCCGCGTTTGGCAGCCACCAGCTGGGCGGGGCCATCGATCACGAAGAAGCTGCCCGAGGGCGCGACCGCCGCATCACCCTCGCCCTCGTCGACCCAGGCCACGAGCGGTGGCGCCACGTCGCGCCGGAAAACCTCTCGCGTCGGCGGCTCCGATTGGTCGTCTCCGAAGCGGATCTGGAAGCGGAAGCGCATCCAATCGGGTGTGCCCGGCTCGGCCTCGATCTCGACCACGTCGCCCCCCTGCACCATTCCCTCGTCGGCGTGCCGGATCAGCTTCGCCGTGAGGGTGGTTTCATCGGTTTCGAGCTCCGGTAGCGCGGCGCCGTCCATCTCTCCGAGATCGAGCATCGGCGCGTCGGGGCTGCTCAACGCCAGCCAACGACCCGCCGATCCTCCGAGAATCCCACCGGTGGCGTGGCCGAAATGGGCGAGGCCGACGCCCGGCAGGCTCTCTGCTCCCGGCCGGAAGAAGCCGTCCGGTCCATCGACATAGAGGGTCGTGGGGGGCACGAGATTGCCGGGGAAATGGACTCCGTAGTGGTGGGAATGGAGGTCGAAGGGGACGAAGGGCAGCGCGGAGCGGCGCAGATAGAGCGCCAGGTCGACTCGGGTTTCGCGCTCGAAGAGGCGGTACTCGCGGATGAAATCGAGTCCGCTGTCGAAGACCACCGCCCGGCGGAAGAGGGGACATGCCTCTTCGATCCGGATCTCGACCGGCTTCGGATTCGACGGATGCGTGATTCCGAAGAAGACATCGAGGTTCGCCCCCGCTTCGATCCCCCCGAGGCCTCGCCCATCGGCCGAGGCGATC
Organism: uncultured Gemmatimonadota bacterium; assembly: GCA_964520315.1. Lineage (GTDB taxonomy): Bacteria. Next base: position 7,542 of record CAZFNT010000163.1, on the reverse strand, counting down.
CAGTCGAGCGCCCGGGCATGGTCGATGAGCTCCATTCCGGTTCCCGTCTCGGAATCGAGCATGAGCTCCAGATCGCCGGCCCGGAGCCGTTCCCCGTCGGACCATTCCGGCGCTTCGAGCGGCGCGCCGTCTCGCGCTACCCGCCAGCGCGCCCAGCCCCGCGGCGGAACGCTCCCGTGGAACGCCAACGCCGAACGGTCATTCCTCGTCCAACGGAACACGGCGTCTTCTCCCCCCACCACGTCCACGATCCGGGTCTCGGGGGGCTGGGGGGCTCCGCATTCGACCTCGATCACCCCCACGAATTCCGTCCCCAGAGGATTCAGCACCACGATACCGGTCTCCCCCTCCGGGACCCGCGGCGGCGCAAAAGCGGCCAGCCCGTCGGTTCGCGCCTGCGTCGCGAGGCTGCGAGCCCGCCGCGCCATCGCCACATGCTCCCGATTCTCCTGGCGCACCTCTTCGATCGGCAGGAGCCCCGGCCAGCCCATGCCTCCTCCCGAGTGCTCGTCGAAGACCAACGAGTTCTTCCAGGCGTCGGCAAAGGTCGACTTCGGATAGGAAAACCCTTCCATCAGGTCGAGATACACCCACAACGCCTCCAGATCGGGCAGCGCCGAACGCGCCTGACGCACCCACCCGGTGCTCACCGGCGTCACCGTCGTCACATCCTCCCACTGGCCCGCGGCATCTCCTTCGTAGATCGGAAAGTCGTCGCCGTAAGTGCCCTCCATGTGCTCGAAAAACTCGCGCGCCGTGGCGATCCTCACGGTCGGAGTCTCGTGCACGGCGTTCCAGTCACGGGCGAGCTTGACCATGCTCCAGTTCGGCATGTGGTCATCGAAGGCGCGGCAGACCAGCACGGCATCGTAGGGGTATCCGTCCTCCTCGAACTCGGCGATGCGCAGGGGGACCTTCCGCTCCATCGTCGACAGGTTCAGCATGCCCCACTCGACATATCCTTCGGCGTAGGAGCCGTAGGTCCGCCAGGTGAGCACGCGCGAGCCATCGCGCCCCTGCCACCAGAAGGCCCGATCCGACAGAGGGATGTCGGGGTGGCCCCCGAACGTGCTGTTCGGCCCGAGAACCGCGTAGGGCACTCCCGCGCTCGCGAGCAGGCGCGGTGTGGCGAGAGTGAAACCTGGAACGTCGTCCAGGAAGACCGTGACCGCCGCGGTTCCGAGACGCTGGGCGTGCTCGAGCGAGGGGTAGAGCAGCCGGTGGTGTTGCTCCTCTCCGACATAGCCGGTGCGCATATTCGTGAAGTTGGCCCCGTAGTCGAAACGCCCCTCGGCGAGCAGCGCCGCAAGGCGGGACTCCTCTTCCGGCGTGGCGCGATCCAGAAAAGTCTCGAGCTGGTAGCCGGTCTCGATCACCCAGCGATACTCGGGATAGGTGTCGGCGAGATCGAGGGCCAGCACGTTCCGCGTGTGATTGCGATCCTGCATCTTCGAGGGCGGCGCGTTGAAACCGACATCGGCGTGGGCGAACTCCACGACGTAGAGCGTTTCGATCTCCGCCGACGCGGATGGGGCGAGCGCGATGAAGGAGAGCGTCGCGAGCCGGAGGTGTCGGAGGCGCATGATCGAAGCGTAACGCCGCCGCCCTTGCAGTGGACCGACGCCGAGGCCGAAGCCCTTCTGCAGGGTGGTCACCTGGTTACCATCGACGACGCATCGGAGAACGATTTCGTCTTCCAGAACTTCGCCTCCAGCGGAAGCCACTGGATCGGCTACTACTGCCCGGCTCCGAAGAGTTTCCTCGACCGCGGAGAGTGGGAATGGGTCGATGGCTCTCCAGCGAGCTACAGCGACTGGTTCCCGTCTCAGCCGGACTGGGGGGCTATGGCGATGATCGCTACGGCGAGATGGGGTACTTCGGCGTGAGCCAATGGGGCAACGACCCGATCTGGGGCTACCCCTCCGCCCTCCCTGGGATCTACGAGATCCCCCATCTCTTTCTTTCCCTCGGGGCGGACAGCCTCTCGGCCTCGAATGGCGCTCCGGTCGATGCGACGGTCGACTTCCCGGACACCGAGGCCGATCGAGGCTTTGCCCTCCTGCTCTCCTTGACCGGAACGGGCCCTACGGAGATCGGAGGACTCTCCATTCCACTGAGCTCCGACTGACTCTTCGACCGGATGATCACCGGGTGGACCCCGCCGGTTCTCACCGGGACGCCTGGAACCCTCGACGGATCCGGGGACGGCCTCGCGACATTCCTGAGCGATCCGCTTCTGGCGCCCTACGTTGGAACCCGGGTCTATGTCGCCGTGGTCTCATTCGATCCGATCACTCTGAACCCCTTTCTAAGCTCGCTGGCGAGAACGCTCGACATCGCACCCTAGCCACTATGAAACCACGGACTCGATTCTCGAGCCCGAAGAGGCCTGACACGCGAAGATGATGGTCGCAAGTGACGCGAATCCGCCCTCGACTACGATATCTGTCCGAAGACCTTCTCATAGGTCTCGAAGTCGGCGCTGGAGAAGCAGACCAATCGCACCTCGCGGAGATCGGGGAGCTCGGGCAGAGTATCTCTCAGCGCCCCGAAAGCCACTTTGCAGGCGCGCTCCGCCGGGAAACCGTAGATGCCTGTGCTGATGCACGGAAACGCAATCGATTCGGCTCCCAACTCCGCGGCCAGACGCAGACTCTCTGCGTAACACGAAGCCAGCAACTCGTCTTCCTGCTCACCCGAATCCTCGTGCCAGATCGGTCCCACCGCATGAATGATGTGGCGACATGAAAGATCGTAGGCGCCTGTTGCGACAGCTCGGCCGGTTGCGGTCCCGCCGATCCGACGGCATTCGCGTTCGAGACCGGGACCCGCTGCAGCGTGAATCGCGCCGCATACACCCCCGCCTCGACTCAGTTGTTCGTTCGCCGCGTTGACAATCACATCACAGTTTTGTGTCGTGATGTCACCCCGCGTGATGGAGATCCTCTCTCGCCACATCGGGCTACCTGCTTCGAAACGATTTGATCTCGCTCCAACTGACCGACTCGACTCCGACGGCTCCGAGGTCGAGTCGAATCTCCACACAAGATGCTTCGCAGGATGACACCACGAGCCGATCGACCGCCCTCCCGACCGCCGTCAGCTCCACGGTTTCGGGAACCGAAACGAAGCTGTTGGTGGCGCTGTCGACCACCACGGCTCCGTCGTAGAAGAACGCCTTCGTGCATCCCGCTCCGCAGTAGTCTGTAACGTCGATTTCAGCAAGCGAGACATCGTCGAGTCCACTGAGATCCGCGCTCAGGCGCACTTGAAACAGGTCGACTCCGCCGGGATCGAGCAACCCGATGCCGAAATTACAGATGCCCGGGGTGCAATCCTCGGCCGTGGTCGTCATGAAGGAGAGCTCCACGCCAGCCTCGATCCATGTCTCGTCGCATTGGATCCCGGGCGGGATTGTCGCCGGGTCGAGCGTCAGCAGCACTTGCCCCAGTCCGGGAGATGATGAAGAGAAGAGAACGAGAGTGGCGGCCAACAGACGGGATCGGTCGAACATGGGCTCTCTCCGGCGCGCGATGGGAAGTTATCTGATGCTCGCAGGCCGGCAGGAATCGTGTCAAGAGGCAGGGTGAGTCCTCACCAGCGGATGGGAGAGGGGCGCCGGAAGGTCACGCGCGGCAGGACCAGGGGGCCATCGGTACGAACGACCCGAATGCAGGTGGGCGCGCGCTAGAATCGACACCATGAACGGTTCTCGAAAACGGCGCAGCGAGTCCCGGAGGATTCGCCTCACGGCTCTGGCCCTGGCATGCGTCGTCCCGCTGGGGCTGGGCGAGGTGGCGCTCAGGCTCGCTCGATTCGACCCTTACGCTGTGATGAGGAGCGGCCGTGGCGAGTTCCTGCGTCCGAGCGACATTCCTGGGGTGCATTACGAGCTGCGCCCGGGCGCCACGGGACCGGCCTGGGGAACGCGAGTCGCCGTGAATGGCGATGGCTTTCGAGGCGAGGAGCTCGATCCCGTGCGCGGGGAGAGGGTCCGCATCTTGGTGATCGGTGACTCGATCGCCTTCGGCAACCGATTGGCGGAGGGGCTCGAATTCCCAACACGATTGAGGACCCTCTTGCTCGATCGGCTCGATTCCGTCGAGGTTCTGAACTTGGCGGTCACAGGCTACGACACGGTTCAAGAAGTGGCGGCGCTCGAAGCGCGACTCGAAGCGCTGGATCCCGATTGGGTCGTCCTCCAGTACTGCCTGAACGACGCAGGTGTGCACACGGTCAACCTCGATTTCACGACGAAGATGAGACGGCTCGAACGTGCCGGGATGTTCCATCTGCGAATTGTTCAGTTCTTCGTGCAGAGGCTCGATGGCCTACACCAGGCCGAGTCGGTCGCCCTCCGGAACGATCCGGAACGCTTTCGCGCCGAGTACGCCGCTCTGATCGATCCGATCGCCGCCGACGAAACAACGTTGAGGGCGATGATGGCCGCGGCATCGAGCGAATGGCCCTCCTCCTGGTATCGAGATGAAGCTCGGGTCGGTCGGATACGGCATGCATTCGAACGCCTGGCCGAACTCTCGGTGGAGCACGAATTCGGTGTGCTCGCGGTCGTGGTACCGGGGCTGGCCACCTCGGCCGGATCGCCGACGCATCGGGTCGCCGAAGAGATCGTCTCTCTAGAGCTGGCCCGCGCCGGTTTGGAGGAGATCGATGTGCGCGCGGACTTCGGCTCGGTGGGGCTCCTCTCGCTGCGACTCGGTCCCAACGACCCGATCCATCCGGGGGCCGAAGGTCATGAAATACTGGCCCGGGCCATCGCCGACAGGATCGTGCGTGCGGTCTCGATGCGCGCGAGCGCTTTCCTCTTCGGGCCGCCCGTTTAGATCAAAAGGCCTCTTCAGGACGAAATCCGACCTATGTCGATCCCAGAAGGAGCCGGAGTGCAAGAGAATGCCGGGGCGCCATCGCTGTCTCCGCCAGCCAAGCTCGCTCTCGTGCTCGGCGGGATCGTTCTGGCCCTCTTCGCGGCCGAAATCCTGGTTCGCCTATTTCGACCTTGCGCCGTCCACGGTGCCCGTCAAGAGGCACCCCAGAAAACGATCTATCAGTACGACGAAGGGCTGGGTTGGCGGGGGCGCCCGGGCGGCAGCGGGGTGTTTGCGAGCTACGATTTCGAGGTGTGGGTGCAGCTCGATCAGCTCGGCTATCGCAGCAGCGTGCCACCGACCCGCGAGGGGCACCGCAACATCGTGCTGATCGGCGACTCGATCGCGTGGGGTTGGGGTGTGGAGAACGATGAGGTGGCGGCCCGGGTGATGATGCGCGCCCACCCCGATTGGAACGTATACAACCTGGCCTCCCCCGGCTACGGCACCGACCAGGAGTACCTCGCCTTGCAGGAGTTCCTGGACCGGAAGCGCTCGGCGCCGATCGACGATTGCGTGCTGGTGCTCTACCCCGTGAACGACTTCGACGAGGTGGGGCAAAGGGTCCGCTACTCCTTCCCCAAACCCCGCTTCGTTCTCGAAGAGGGTGCTCTGCACCTGACCAATGTGCCGGTGCCCAAGGATCGAGCGGATTGGTACGACGAGGAGCGAGCTTCCGAGCCCGAGACCACCTTGGCTCCGCTCGAGCATTCGCATCTCTTCAACTTCACCTGGGGCCGTTACCGATACCGCCGACGCCAAGCTGCCGCGGCCTCTTTGCGCCGCCTGCGCCGACCGGTGAGTGCAGCGGCCCAAGCGCGCAAGGACGCCGAGAACGAGCTCCTGGTCCAGCAGATCTTGTTGGCGATGCGGTCGACCGCGGAAAGCTCCGGAGCTCGCTTCGCTGTGATGTTGGTGCAGGCAGAAGAGGCCGACGAGAGGCTCGAGCGCACTGCCTCGTTTCTGAACGAGCAGGGCATTACTCACGCCCGCTTCATGCAGCACGCTCTCCATCTGCGAGGCGGCAATCTCTGCTTCGACCCACACCCAAACGCCTTGGGGCAAGAGCGCTTGGCGGCTGCGCTCGCTGCCATGTTGGAGGTCTCGCCCTAGCGGCCGGGGAAGTGCATCGCTGGCCGCACGGCCTCCTCTGCTACTGTCGAGGTTTCTCCCGCGCGGCGTCGGATGCGGCCGCGCTCAGGAACTCCCGGCCGAGCGTCCGCCGAGGTGTGACGAGACCGGCCGGAGCCCACAAAGGAATGTCGATGTTGCCGACCGATCGTCTCCGCGGCGCGATCCTGGCGCCTCGAGCGGAGCGCTGCTCCCGTGTCGAATTGGAAGTTGATGAGGAGGTTGTGGGTGATCGTGACCAGTTGCTGCCACGCGCTGTTGGCCTTCTCGTCGCTGGTGGGGACGGTGTCAAAGGCGAGGCCGCTCTTGAGCCGTCCGATCGCACTCTCGTGAGCGCCGCGTCCGCACATGAAGCGCCACAGCTCGGGACCTTGGTACGTGAGGGTGGTGGCGACCGCCGAGTACTCGTAGTGACCGTCAGCGGGATCGAAGAGGTCGAGTTGGTAGTTCTTCGCTGACTTGTGGCGGACCTTCTTCCGGTAGACAACCGCCCGAATCGGCCACTGCCATTTCTTCACCGCGACTGTGGTCTCGAAGTACTCAACGCCGTCCTCCACCCGCCGCCAGTCCCGCTGCCGTCGGATCTCCCCTTGCAGATCCAGGCATCTCCAGAACGGGACCTTGACTGCGAATCTCGCTCCCTTCTCATGAATCAGTTCCAGCACCGGGTGCTTGAAGAAGTCCCCGTCCATGCGAAAGCTGAGGCGATGACGTCCTTCGAGGCTCTCATCCAACTGGTGAAAGACATGATTCAGGAAGTCGATCGAGTGAGAGCCATCACCGACATTTCCCCTGCGGTTCTCGACGCGCAAGATGTGACCGGTCTCAGCCAGATGAGCTGTGATCGGGTAGTAGCTCGGCACCTTTCGATGATGAGGGTTGTAGCCTCGCCTGGCGCCGCCGACCTGCAGGCCCGTGGAGACCACTGTCCCATCGACATCGATCGTCAGCGTACGAACGGGAAGGCGATCGACAACTCGGGCGACCAGTTCGGCGTTGAGGTCGCGAAGCCGCCCGAGGGAGTCGGCGGTGAACGACTTCAGGCGCCGGCTCACGGTCCGCGCACTTGGCAGCCGGACGAGCCCACTGACCCGGTGGATCAACGGATCCCCCGCGAGGAACCCGATATGCTCGAGCCGCCGTCCTCCGACCACGAGCAAAGCGACCACGAGCCGGACGAGCGGAACCACACCATAGTCGCCACCAACTGCCGCTCTGCCTCGAACACGACCAGCGAGAAGAGGACGCGGGGAGATCCACCACCCAAGGTGAATACCTGCGCAAGCTTGCGTGGGAAAATGCCCAGAAATGGAGTGGATCTGGGCGACCATCTCCCGGTCGCGCGGCAGCGACACGTCCTTGCGCTGGAGGAGGATCTTGAAGTCGGTTGCCCTCGATCGTGCTCCCGAAAAGCCCCCAACGCGCCTTGACGCGGTAGGGACCGAGCGGCAGATCGCTCGGGATCGCGGCGCGCCCCTCGATGGAGTGCAGCGCACCGGGCCGGATGGGGATCGCGGCTCGCCCG
>CAZFNT010000162.1:0-8410 GCA_964520315.1 uncultured Gemmatimonadota bacterium | reverse complement strand
GCGGGTGCTCTTGCCGAGCGCGCCGATCTTTGAGGCGGGTGCGATATCGGCATCATCCCTCTTCTCCCGGCGTGGATTCAAGCATTTCGTCGACGTTTCGCGCCGCGATCAATCCCCCGCCTCGCGGCGATCGAGCATTTCGATGGGAGGCTCCCTCGCCCTCTGAGAATCCGACCGATCGGTCGAAAACCCGCCCGATCGGTCGCATTCCCTAAGCCGTTGACTGGCAATGCGCTGGGGCGCTGCTTCCTGAATCGTCGCTCTGACCGAACTGAATCCCCCCTTTTCGCCCAGTGCCGGTCAGCCACCCGCAACCGCACTCTAACATATTGGCTTGAAGCGCGTTACAGCATCACGCCCTCCCAAGATCTGTTTTGGCCCGCGGCTTGCTGTTCACAGGCTGCACACCAACCACCTCACGAGGGAGGAACTCATGAACGCTCTTCACCACATCCTGACCGCCACGCTGCTCGCCGGCACGGCGACGGCGATGCCCACCATCAACTACCAAAACGAAGAAACCGCGGTTCCCGTCGCGGCGAACCAGCTTCTGATTCGCCCCACCTCCAACATGCGGACCGCGCAGATTCGCCAGATCCTCTCCGACTACGGCTTCGAGACTCCCCGCAACGTCGGAAACCACGGCTGGCTGCTGGTCTCCGCCGACGCAGCGACCTCCGAGCAAATCGACGCGATCCTCACCGAGCTACGGGACGACTTCCGGATCGACGGCGCCGCGGCCAACGCCATCATGGCCGCCGACGGTGGCGCACTCGTCGAGACCGACTCCTTCGACCCCCACCGCGACCTCCAGTGGAACATCGACCTGATCGACGTCGAGGCTGCGCAAGAGATCGCCGGGTTCGGCTCGAGCGATGTCGTCGTCGCCATCCTCGATTCCGGGGTCGCCTGGCGCAACGCGGCGGACGGCTCCGCGGTCCGGCATCCCGACTTCGCGCACACCCGCTTCGTCGCTCCGATCGACTTCGTGGATGGGGACCATGCTCCCGACGACGAGCTCTACCACGGAACGCACGTCGCCGGAATCATCGCGGCTGGCGGCCGCAACGGCGAAGGCGTCCTCGGAGTCGCTCCCAGCACCGCGATCATGCCGATTCGCGTCCTCGACCACGAGGGCATCGGCACGCTGGCGAGTCTGGTTGCCGGCATCGAGCATGCCGTCGACTTCGGCGCCGACGTGATCAACCTCTCCCTCTCCTTCACTCCTGGCTACCGCCCCGGCGCCATCCTCGCCGACGCCATCAGCGACGCTTGGGAAGCCGGCGTCGTCATCGTCGCCAGCACCGGGAACTACGGCCTGCGCGCAGTCCCTTACCCCGCCGCCTACAACGAGGTAATCGCGGTCGGCGCCGTCGGTCCCGAAGGAGCGGTGACCAACTACTCCAACTTCGGTAGCGGTATCGACATCGTCGCTCCCGGCGGCCGTCGCGAAGCCCCTGAAAGCGGCGTCCTCTCGGCCTGCATCATCGATGGCGATCCCACCCAGGTCGGCTACGGCTGGGCCTCCGGTACGAGCCAGGCGGCCCCACACGTCGCAGCCACCGCCGCCCTGCTGATCGCTCAGGGCGTCGGCGATCCGCTGACTCTTCGCAACATGCTCGAAGGCACCGCGGCCGACTTCGGTCGCGAAGGCTGGGACATCCTCTTTGGTGCCGGCCTGGTCGACCCCTTCGCCGCTCTGACCATCGACGTGCCGGTCTACGAGCTGAGTGAGCTCGGCGGCTGGAACTCCCGCCCAGAGGTGACGCTGAACGAGCTAGCCCTCGCTGTGCTGGAGGAGCTGATCCTCGATCTGCTCGGCAAGGAGCTGCGGGCGCACGGTGGCCTCCTGGGGCACATAGACACCAACGGCGGCCTTATCGGCTTCATGAACGGCAACGGTGGTCTCATCGGAATCATGAACGGCAACGGCGCGGTGATCGAGTTCATGACCAACAACGGCGGGCTCCTCGGCCACATGAACAACAACGGTGGACTCCTCGGACTCCTCACCAGCAACGGTGGACTCCTCGGACTCCTCACCAACAACGGTGGACTCCTCGGACTCCTCACCAACAACGGTGGACTCCTCGGCCACATGAACAACAACGGTGGCTTGCTCGGCCTCATAAACAACAATGGCGGGCTCCTTGGACTCCTCAACAGCAATGGTGGGCTCCTCGGGATGATCGCCCAGAACGGCGGGCTCGTTGGCTTCATGAACAACAACGGTGGACTCCTCGGACTCCTCAACAACAACGGTGGGTTGCTCGGCACGATGCAAAGCAACGGGTCGGGACTCAGGCCCCTCCAGTAGGGCGAGGCGGGCGCCTTCCAGCCGCTTTCTTCTCCCTCGCAGCCGGAAGGACCGCCCGCCCCACCTCCATCGCTCCGAGACCGCAGCCCCCCCTGCGACGCTCTTGCCACAACAGCGCGTCACACTTCTCGGATCGAAGCGATCGCCGCTCCGGACCTCGGTCCGGGGCGGTGTTTCGTTTATGGATTCTCGCCTCCCGGCGTCGCGTACGGCAAAACAACCCAACTGGGGCTCCCGTCCGGCGACCGTCCTTCACTCACATCACTCACTTGAGGACCAAAAGGAACCAAATCGATTGCGGCGTTCCCGCGCAAATCCAGGTCGAAGATGCCGACCTCCTCTCCCGACTTGCTCAGTTTGAAAGGCGCGTGAGCCCAGCCCTGCTCCGTATCGTCGTCACACCAGACGAGCCGATGCGCTCCGGGCGCCAGCTCCTCGTCGGGCAGTGACCACTTGCGTGGCTCGGTGGCGTCGTCGGAGAGGTAGAGACCGTCGAGATGCACAGTGTGAGAGCCGGCGTTGTAGATCTCGACCCAGTCGTCGAAATCGTCGCCCTCGTCGGCGATCGTCGTGTCGTTCGATGCCATGATCTCGTTCACTACCAATAGCGGCTCACGCGGATCGCGCAAGGCCACCCTCACTTCCACTTCATGGACCGGTCGCCCAAGCTCATCCATGATCGACGCCACCAGAGCTACCACGATTGGATCGATCCCGGATGGAAGCGTGCGCGAGATCGGAACCACCACCGTGTCGTCGCCCGCGAGAGCGAGCGTCCCTCGCGCAAGCTCGATCTCACCGGGCTCGCCTTTGACAGTGAGAATCACCTCGACCGTTCGAGGGAATGAACGACGGTTTTCGATGGACACGTTGAACGTGACCTCATCGCCCAGAAAGTACTCCGGATCCACACCGATGCTCGCCTCCACCACCGGCGTACTATCGTTGCGAGCTCCCGGCGTACTGTTGGCCGCCAGGTGAATCCGGTGCGCGGCGTCTTCGACTCTAGCCGTCGCCAAATCCGGCAGCGATATCGCGTCGAGCTCGAGCCGATCGATCGCTGAGCCGTCGGCCTTCGACATAGTCAGCTCCTCGGTCTCGTTCCCCACCCGAAAATCGGTATGCAAAGGGCCGTCCGCGGGCTCGCCGTCGAGCCAGACCAGCAAGTGTGACTCGGTATCGAGGGTCTCCCCCACAGGAATCGCCCACTTCATCGGATCGGCCGCATCATCGGAAAGCCACATCCCTCCCAGGTCGATGCTCTCGTTGCCGAAATTGTAGATCTCCAGCCATGGCTCCGGCTCGCCCGCCTCGTCGACCACCCCACTCTGATTCCAGCGCAGAGCCTCATTGACGAAGAGATTCACGCTGGGGTCGGGTGCGAAAACCTCTAGCTGCTCGTAGAGCTTCGCCCCCCGCCTCTCCACGAAGGTCTCGAGCGTCGACTTCTCATCGTCGAAGGGGCCCATGCTCTCCCAGCCGAGCTTGTACTTGTCACGCTCGACCTCTGGCCGGATCAGAGCGTGGTCGAGACGAATCATGTTGAGCAGCGTGGGGCCGTCCACCGGCCCCTCGATCAGCTCCCGGAGCCGAACCGCCAGCATCCGTCTGTACTGAGGTACCGTCGTCATGCGGTCATATAGACGGTTCCAGAAGAAGAACAGGACCGGATGGTCGCTGGTGGCGATGTCGATCGGCTGCCCGACATTCTCCATTTCCCACGATCCATCGAGATCCCAGGGAAGGAACTCAAAGAGCCCGGTCGATGCATCTCGAAAGAGATAGAGATTCCAGCCGGCGAAATCCCACCCAGAGAAAACCGCGTTGCCGGCGTAGTAGTCGATGAACTTCGCCACATCGAGGTGCCTCTTGATCTCCGTCCGGAACGCCGCGTCGCTGGTGAGGGCAACGGCATCGATGAAATCGGACAGATGCTCGAAATCGCCGTAGCTCCCGACTTCGAGCTCGTAATCTCCATAGTAGGAATCGATGTTGTTTCGCCTGACGAAAGTCGCGTCGATCCCCTTCCATACCGATCCATCTAGGCTTCGGCTTTCGAGAAAATGCTCGTCGACCTGCTCGGCACTCTGACAAACGCCGATGAACTCCCCGTTCCTCTCGAAATGGACATACTCCGCGATGCTGGAGGTGACCCCCGAGAGCGCCAGCACTCGATAGGAGAGGGCTTCGCGCATCATCGACGGATCGAACCAGTGTGCCTGCAGATTCAACACATCGTGGCCTGAAGGCAGAGGCGAATCGACTCGAATCTTGTGGTTCTTCTTGACGTTCGACCTCGACGTATTGCCCCTGTAGCGAACCCGAGCGTCGGACCACAGGTTATCGAGCGTCCAGAACAGACCGGGAAGGTAGTCGTCCGACTGGCGATGGGTGTTCAGCCAAATGAGATCTTCCTGCTCCATCTCGAATCCGTAGACCACCAGATCGGACTCATCCGACCTCAGCGGAACGCCACCCGCGGTTTGCGAGAGCGCGCTCGTGTTCCCGGCCGCGTCGACTGACACCAAGCGGTAGGAGTAGTCGCGGCCGGGCTCCAGCCCTGCGTCGACATAACGCGTCGCAACCACCGGGTCGGGCGTGACGATCTCCTCCGGCTCACCATCGGTGCTGCGCAGAACCACGACACCGAGCTGATCTCGATCGTAGTCGGTCGTCCAGGTGAGCACATTCTCACCGTAGCCGGGGACCACGGCGACATCCTCGGGGATCGCCGGCGCAATCCCATCGTCGATGACGCTCTCGACATATAGGGCCGCCAGAAGAGGCTCCTCTTCGATCGCCCTGGCGACGATGTTGAGCGAACCATCGCTTACATCTACGACGCGCCGCAGATTCAGTGCGTAGAGGCGATCGACTTCTGCGAATATGTCGAAGCCATCCAGAAGCACTTCGCCTTCGGCCTCGATATCGAAGACTCGAACGCCGCTCCAATGCTGCGACCATTCCATGAAGTGCAGCGACACGAGGTATCGGCCCTGTGGCAGATCGAATCGGTACTCCTGCCAGCCGACCCGCCGCGAGGAGATGATGTTGCGCGCCTGAACACCTGGAACGATGCCCCCGAGAGGATTCAGGCGAGCTAGCAGATCAGGCTGAACCACCTCGCCACCGACATAGCCCGATCCGTTGGCCTGGGTGTAGGCCTGGTCCTTGGTGTAGACCGCGCCGTCGGCCATCGTGCGAGTCTTCGATCCCCCGCAGTTGAACCCCTGTTGGTAGGCGAGCGCGGCGCTGCCACTGGCGAATGCAGCGACGATGGCCAATAGTTGCGGCATGGGGATTTCCAAAGCACGAAGATACTATCCCGCACAAGCCAATCCTAACCGCCCAGCCATGGCCACGATCGATCCACATCTCAACCGTCGAAGCTCAGGCTCCGTCACCATCCGCGGGCTCACGTTCCTGCTCTTCGCTCTCGCCGCGATCGCGATCTGGAATCGAGCCGGCGGCCGCGGGTGAGAAGCCCCCTTGCCCGATCTGGGCGCGGTCCACCGATTCAAGCTCACCGATCAGCTCGGCCACGGTTTCACTGCCGACCGGTTGCGCGGGAAGGTCTGGTTGGCCAACTTCATCTTCACGCGCTGCCCCACGATTTGTCCTGCGTTGACGCGGCAGATGTGGGAGATCCAACAAGGGACTCGTGACCTCGGGGACCGATTCCGACTAGTCTCATTCAGCGTCGATCCAGACTTCGACACTCCCGAAGTGTTGAGGGATTACGCCCACCTTCACCAGGCCGACGAAGAGACCTGGAGCTTTCTCACCGGGCCGATCGAAGAGCTACGCCTCACGATCGTCGAGGGGTTCAAGATCGCGATGGTTCGGGTCGGCGACGACTTCCAAAGTAGCTCCAACGGCACCCATTTCGTCCTCGTCGACGGCGTGGGGCGCATGCGTGGCTACTACGATCCGAAGGCCGAAGGGTTCGGCGAGAAGGTCGGGCGCGGAGCCCGATTGCTTCTCGCGGAGGAGCGATAGACGCGCAGCCAGCGCACATAATGCGCCAACGCCCAGATGTCGTCGCTCTCGAGAGAGCCGTGCATTGCCGGCATACCGGTTCCTCCGATGCCGGCCGCCACGACTCGGTAGAAATCTCGCGCCCTCGATCCGGAACGCATCGTGGCGCTCATGAGATCGGGCGAGACCGCCCGGTAGCCGTACGCGGTGTCGGTGAGCTTCGTCTCGTAGAGGTCGTCCGGGAAACTCGAGAGCGCTTGGCCTCTCATCTCAAGATGGATCTCGGCGATCTCTCGGCGACTCACATAGGCCGGATGACAGGAATGGCACTGCGCGAGACCGTGGTAGAGCTTCCTGCCGCGTTCGGTCGCCTGGTCCAAGCGCCCCCGCCACGGATCGGGCCCCGCGACGATCGGCTCGCCCGGATCGAACTCGGTCCAGTCCTCCGAAAAGGTCTTGAGGTACTGAATCACCGCGGCGAGATCCCGCTCCGAGAGCTTGCTCGAAAACATCGCGGTTCCGCTCAGGCCCTTTCGAATGACGCGCTTGAGATCGCGGTCGTTCGGCAGCTCCCCGCTCGGCACCGCCGCGAACTTGAACTTCGCGAGAGTGAAATCTCTTGGCGGAGGGTCGAGAGCAAAGGCGGCGGGACCTTTTCCGTCTCCCTCCTCGCCGTGACAGGCGCGGCAGTAGTGGCGATAGATATGCGCACCCCGATCGACGACCGAGGAGAGCTCCGGACCCTGGGCGGGGCGCGTTTCGGTTTCCAGGACGCCCTCGCACCCTGCGAGGACGGGGATGAGCGCGGCCGCAATTGTCGGAATGAATGATCGGGTCATCGATTTCATGGGGCGTCCGCCCCGTCTTCCTCATCGCGCAGGGTATCATGCGACCATGCAGCATCTATGGTCCGAGCTGGAGGATCGAGCGTGGTCCGCCTCGCCCGAAATCTACCCGCGATGGAAGCGTTGGGCCTTCGATGCGGTGCGCACGCTCAGCGTGGCTTTCGGGGGGATCGGGGCACACGGCGTGACCGACCGAGCCTATGCACTGGCGATGGTGACGGCGATCGGTCTGGTACCGATGCTCGCCACGGTCTTCTCGGTATCTAAGGCGGTGGGGTTGGGCGCACAGCTCGAGCCGGTTCTCTACCAGGCTCTCGGCGTGATTCCGGGATCGCGCGAGGGCACGGCTGGGGGGCCGGCGGTCGTCGATGTAGTCGACAAGATTCTCGGTGTCGTCCAGAAAGTCGACGCGACCCGCCTCGGTGTGGTGGGTGTGTTGCTGACGATCGTCGCCGTGGTCCTGACTCTGGGACGGGTCGAACGAGCGCTCAACAAGACATGGGGGATCGATCGTGCACGCACTTTTGCCAGGAAATTCTCTGACTACCTCAGCGTCACACTGACGGTTCCGCTGCTGCTCATCGGTGCGACGACACTCGGAGCAACACACACTCTGAGCGAAATGATGCCGGCAGAGGCGGCGGAGTGGATGATGCCCCTTCTCGACCTCACACCCGATCTCGGCCCGGTTGTGTTGGCGTTCTGTGCGTTCACGTTTCTATATGTGTTCCTACCGAACACAAGGGTGCCGCTACCGTCCGCCCTCGTCGGTGGAGTGTTCGCTACACTTTCCTGGGCGCTGCTGCAAAAGGGCTGGCTGACGGTTCAGGTGCACGCGAGCCGCATCGGAGCGATCTACGGCACCTTCGCCGCGATCCCGCTGCTCCTCACCTTTCTGATCATCTTCTGGGGAATCGTGCTCTGCGGGGGCGAGCTGGCGCACGGGTTTCAGCGGCGGCGGCTGCGGCGGCCGAAGCTGGAGAGCGGGCCACCCTCCGCGTCGGCCCGACTGCGTTTGGAGCTGGCCGCTCTGATCCACGGATCGATTCGGCAACGGGGGGGTGGAGCGCCCCCCACGGTGGAAGAGCTGGCCGACGCCCTCGAAACGGGCGAGGGGGCGGCCGAAGAAACGGTGGCCTCTCTGGTGGCGGCAGGCTGGCTGAGAAGGCTGCAAGAGGGCGAGCGCGATGTCTACGTTCCCGCGTGGCCGATCGGGAGCATGCGACTGGGGTCGGTCGTAGCGGGCCTGATTCGGGGACCGAAGAGGGGC
>CAZFNT010000161.1:5077-8414 GCA_964520315.1 uncultured Gemmatimonadota bacterium | reverse complement strand
GGCATTCGGTCGATCAACCCGGAGTGCGGTATTTTCGGCATCGTCGCTGATGTGAATTGGGAGGGTGACCCCCATCTCATGAAACTCCTTCGCGAACCCGGCACCGAGGCGATCTGGTCGAACGTGCTGATCGATGAGGATGGTGTTCCTCACTGGACCGGCAACGGCGAAGATCACCCCTCCCATGGGCGGAACTTCCAGGGCGAGTGGACTCAGGGCATGAGGGATGACAAGGGGAAAGAGGTTCCGATCTCTCACCCCAACGCTCGATGCACCGTCGCCTCCACCGCGCTCGCGAACTACCACACTCTCGCGGAAGACCCCGAGGGCGTCGAGACCCGGATCATCACCTACAGCGGCCGAGACAGCGACACAATGCCGCCGGTTTGGGCGGCGCCCGGGTCGGACGAAGGCGTGGTCATTGGAGCCTGCATCGTCTCCGCGGCGACGGCGACAGAGGTCGGGGCGACCGGCGTCAAGCGGGCGCCCTGGGCCAACGCTCCATTCATACCCGGCGCACTCGGTGACTATATGGATGCGCAATTCAAGTTCTTCGGCAGCGACGAGATCGCGGCCGACAAGCGGCCGGTCATGGCCGGGCTCAATTACTTCTTGACGGAAGAGGCTCGCGGCGGAAGCTCGAAGAGGCTCCTGGGCGAGAAGCGAGACGTAAAGGTGTGGCTGGCGTGGCTCGAGCGCTATTCCCATGGCGAGGTAGACTCGATCGAGACTCCGGTCGGGAGCCTGCCGAAGTACGAGGATCTGCGTATGCTCTTCGCGTCGATCATCGACAAGGAGTACGCCGAGGATCTCTATGCGAGGCAGTTCTCTCTCTACATCGAGAAGATCGTGTCGCGGATCGATCTGCAAGAGGCGGCGTACCGCAAGGAGGAGATCGTCCCCGAGACGCTCTTCGAGGTGCTGAAGGCGCAGAAGGAGGGGCTGCTTGCTTTGCAAGAGCGCTTCGGCCCGATCGTGACGCCGGAGCAGCTTCAGAGCTGATTTTCCCTACGGAACGCAAAGGGTCCACGCAGAAATAGCTAGGGACTTTTGCGCCCAGATGTGCTGCAGATGGGATGCAAAAGTCCCTAGTCATTTCTGCGTGGAACCAAAGCGAAGCGCCCCCGCCAAGGCTCCTGGGAGCGGGCGGGGGCGCTTCTTTTGGAGCACCCGGATGTTGTGCCTCTACAGGTTTTGTGCGGCGAAATCCCAGTCGATCAGCTCGTCGAGGTAGGTCTTGATGAAGTCGGGGCGACGGTTCTGGTAGTCGAGGTAGTAGGCATGCTCCCAGACGTCGAGAGTGAGAAGAGGGGTCTTGCCCTCGGTCATCGGGTTGCCCGCGTTGGTGGTCTGCACGATCTCGAGCGAGCCTTCATTCTCGACCAGCCACGTCCAGCCGCTCCCGAAGAGTGTCGCGGCCTTTGTCGCGAACTCCTCTTTGAAAGCGTCGATGCCGCCGAACGATGCATCGATCCTCTCGGCCAGCTCGCCGCTCGGATCGCCACCGCCGCCTGGCTTCATCGAGCGCCAAAAGAAGGTGTGGTTCCACACCTGTGCGGCGTTGTTGAAGATCCCAGCCTTGGAAGCGTCGTTCGCTGTCTCCGTGATGATCTGCTCGAGGCTCCTCTCGGCGAGTGGTGAGCTCTCGATCGCCGCGTTCAGCTTGTTCACATACGCCATATGGTGCTTGCCGTAGTGGAAGCTCATCGTCTTGGCCGAGATGTGGGGTTCCAGTGCGTCGGAAGACCAGGGCAGAGGGGGTAGTTGAAAGGCCATTATGTGTCTCTCTTTCACGCGCCGTGCTTGGTGAGGTAGTCGGCGACTCCCGCGGCCGAGGGCTGCATCGCGTCTTCGCCCTGGTTCCAGTTCGCCGGGCAGACTTCGCCGTGCTCTTCATGGTGGCGCAGAGCCTTGACCATGCGCAGCGTCTCGTCGATGTTGCGACCGAGCCCGAGATCGTTGACTACAGCGTGCTTTACGACCCCCTCGCGGTCGATCAGGAAAGTGCCGCGGAGAGCAACGCCGGCGTCTTCGAGGAGCACACCGTAGTCGCGGCTGATCTGTTTAGTCAGGTCGGCCACCAGGGGGTATTGGATGTCGCCGATGCCGCCTTTGGTCACCTCGGTGTTCTTCCAGGCGAGATGGGAGAACTGGCTGTCGACCGAAACGCCGACTACTTCGGCGCCGAGCTCTTTGAACGCTGTCAGCTTGCGGTTGAACTCGATGATCTCGGTCGGGCAAACGAACGTGAAGTCGAGCGGGTAGAAGAAGAGGACGACGTACTTGCCCTTGAGGTCGCTAAGGCTGTAGCGCTCTACGATCGAGTTGTTGCCGAGAACGGCGGGGGCAGAGAAGTCGGGGGCTTGCTTGCCGATCAGCGTGCTCATGGTTCTCTCTTTTCCTTCCGGGTTTCTTGGGTTGCAGCGGATCAAGTCAGGATGTCTGGGCCCGCTCAGGCTTGGACATAGCAGGGTATGTGCCAACACGGTGGCTGGATGCAAGGTGGTATACGACAATGCGTTAGAGCGGGCGCGAAGCCCACTCCCATGCCGAACGCGATATTTGGCGCTACAGAATCCCGAAATATCGCGCTAAGCTGGCGCAGCCGCGATATGGCGCGATCTTGAGCGACCGGCTCGAAGGAAATAGCGATGGCACGCCCCGGAAAGACAATCCTCGACCTCACTCGTGATATCAGCGCCGCCGTCGACCTCGGTACGACGATAGAGCAGGTGAACGAGTTGCTCGGTGAGGCGATCGAGATCCTCGGTGGCTTGGTTCCTTACGACCTCGCGACGATCATGGAGCTCAGCGGAGAGCGGCTCCGGGTTCGGGTCGCGCGAGGGCCGCTCGCGGGGCCGGCGGTGGAGCGGCATCAGCTCGAGTTGGACAGATTCCCGGGGATCCGCGATCTGCTGAGGGGCAATCGGGCCCGGGCGTTCACGGAGCAAGACCACCGAGATGGGGACGGGGACGCGTTCGACGGTGTGCTGGATCTTCCCAATGGGCACTCCTGCATGGTGGTGCCACTGCGCGCCCGATCCGGCGCCCTGGGCATCATGACCTTCGATCGGCGAATCTGCGGGGAGTACCCCGCGACCGTCGTCGAGCTGGCCGATGTTTTCGGCAAGCTCTTGGCGATGGCTATGAGCTATGGCGAGCAGTCCTCTCTGCTGGGGCGGATGAGCCAGCAGCTTAGAGAGCAGAACCGTTTGCTCCGCGAGCGGGTCGGCGCTCGTGGCGATGCCTGCGAGATGATGGAGGCGAGTCTCAGCCCGACCATGTTGCGGGTCGTCGGTGGCGCCAGGAGAGTTGCGCAATCGGGCACCCCGGTTCT
>CAZFNT010000161.1:0-5067 GCA_964520315.1 uncultured Gemmatimonadota bacterium | reverse complement strand
CGGTTCTCATCACGGGTGAGACCGGCACAGGGAAAGAGGTCTTGGCGAACGCGATCCACGGCTGGGGGGATCGAGCCAAACGACCGCTGATCGGCATCAACTGTGCAGCCTTGCCCCCGAGCCTGATCGAGAGCGAGCTCTTCGGGCATGTCAAGGGCGCGTTCAGCGGCGCAACGAAGAGCCGCATCGGCCGCTTTCAAGCGGCGAACGGCGGCACGCTCTTTCTCGATGAGATCGGAGAGATGCCGATCGATTTACAGGCAAAGCTCCTGCGGGCTCTGCAGGAAGGCTGTTTCGAGCCGGTCGGTAGCGACCGGACGATCCGCGTGGACGTTCGGGTCATCGCGGCGACCAACATCGATCTCCTCCGCGCGGTTGCCGAGCAGCGATTCAGGCAGGATCTCTACTACCGCCTGGCGGTCTTTCCGGTCCACATTCCCCCTTTGCGCGATCGCCCGGAAGACATCGGCCCGATCGCCGAGAGCTTCCTCGATCAGCTGGCAAGACGTACGGGGCGCGGCCCTTGGCGCCTCAGCGACTGGGCCAGGCACTGGCTCATTGAGCAAGCTTGGCGTGGCAATGTGCGTGAGTTGGTAAACACGTTGGAGCGGGCCACGATCCTCAGCGTGGGATCGACGCTCGAATTCGGCGGTGCCGAGTTTCTGCCGGCCATCGCCGGACCCGATCCGATCGAGCCGCCCGCGAGCCCCGAGAGTCTGCCGACACTGCGAGAGATGGAGCGCCGCCACATAGTGAGGGCCCTCGAGCGCACCGGAGGCAAGCTCTATGGAGCGGGCGGCTCGGCCGAGATATTGGGAATCAACCCAAGCACCTTGCGCAGCCGCATGCAGAAACTGGGCCTGGGGGGAGCGCGAGGATTCCGACCGGGTTCCAGATCCGATGATCGCGGGTTACCATTCAATCACTAAGAGCCCTTGGTCCATCCCGACCCACCTATCGATCGGTCCCCCCCGAACCCGACGCGGATGGTGGCGCTGCTTGTCGGCTCCCCGTCCTCCCGCATCATCGAGGGGCGCCCCCTCCCTTCGATGTGCGCGGAGGACGCTGCCCATGATTGCACTCCGAGATCTCGGGAACACGGAGCTGATTGCGCGTCTGCGGACCCTCCGCAAGCGTGTGCCAGCGCCGCGAAGTGTGCCACAACCATCCATCGGTGAGGTGCTCGACGGTCGCTATCGGCTCGAACGCAGGTACTTCATCGGTGTCCTTTCGTCTGCCTATCTCGCCACCGATGTCGAAAAAG
Organism: uncultured Gemmatimonadota bacterium; assembly: GCA_964520315.1. Taxonomy (GTDB): domain Bacteria. The sequence continues at coordinate 3,803 of CAZFNT010000161.1, read as the reverse complement.
GTGAGGCGGTTACCCTTCATCTTTTTCACTACCAAGATGTTGGGGATTCCGGGTTTGAGCAATGGGCCTCCACGACTCTGGCGGAGGAGTGCGAGAACGCAATCCGGCTGCGCCATGAGAACATCGTGGGGACCTTCGCGCACGGCAGGCACCGTGATCTCGAGTTCTTGACAACGGAGAAGGTGAGCGGGCGCCCTTTCGCCCACGTTCTGGAGAGGTTGGCAACAGGTCGCGTGGCCGCGGATCGCGCGGTCTCGCTCGGGATTCAGATCCTCCGGGGGCTCGAGCACGCCCACGGATTGGGGGCCGTGCACGGCTGTCTCGACACCAATACGGTGCTGCTCGTCGGAAGCGATCAGGCCAGGATCGCCGGCTTTGGCATGCGGGCACTGCTGGATCCGCGAGACGAGCTGAAGGGAGTGCTCGATCGACGGTATCCATGCAGCAGCCCCGAGTGCATTCGGGGTGAAGTGCCGACGCCCAGAAGCGATATCTACTCCGTGGCCGCGACGCTTTTTGTTCTGATGGATGGTGCTCCACCTTTTGGACACAACGGACGGGAGTCTCGCCTCGGCCACATGATGTTCCAGCTTTCCCTCTCCCCGCGCATTCCTCCGGAAGTGCACGAAGTGATCGAACAGGGGATGACCAAGGATCCGCGAGGACGCTTTGGGAGCGCCGGTGAGATGCGGGTGGCGCTGGCCGCCGCCGTGGGGGTCGAGACCGAGCCCGTCGCGTTGCCATCTTCACCGCTGAAAGTGATCGCGGAGCTGAACGATAGATCGATAGTGGAGCCGGCCGAGAGCACACCAGCGACACCTGTTGCGCGGCCGGATGAGTCGTCGCGGTCACGCGCTGACCAGGATTCCGCGTTGGATGATTGTCTCGAGACGATCGTGACGGTCGAAGGAGTCATGGCGGCCGCCTTGGTAGACGGCGATGGGCTCGTCGCTCGCATCCGAGGCCGGTCAGAGGTAGATTCCGACACTCTCGGATCCGCGGTCCAGCTCTTCTTGGTTGCCGCGGTGAAAGCCGCCGAGCGGATCAGACAGAAGAGCCCCAGGTTGGTCTTTGCCGAAAATGAAGCGGGCATGCTCCTTCTGGTACCGCTAGCTCATGGTTTCGTGCTCGCGATCTCGGCCGATACATCCATGATGCTCGGGGCGCTTCGTTACGACGTCAAGGCGATCGTTCCGAGATTATGTCGCCTGCTCGAAGATGACCTATGACTGAGCAACGAAGAGACTGGCCCGTAGCTTCCGCCGATGAGCGTAGGCTCGGCCGACCGCCCACAAGATAGCGATCACACCGATGATTCCGCTGGCGAATAGGATCGCCTTGCTGGTGCTGTTCCACCAGATATCGCGTCGGGGATCGATCTCGATGTAGCCGAGCCTTCTGAGGTACTCAGGCGTTGCGACCGCCCGGCTGACGACACAGAGCAGGATGATCACACCGGTCACGAGGCGGATGTACACCTCCTTCACAACCTTGGTCCCGTACGCGCCGAGGTGAATGCCCACGAGCGATCCGACATAGAGGAGCAGAGTCAAGCGAAGATCGACGTAGCCGTTCCACGCATAGTTGAGACAGCCCCACGCGCCCATGAATACAGCCAAGTAGAGCTCGGTCCCGGCCGCCACGGCCGTCGGAATGCCGAGCACATAGATCATGGCGGGCACGCCAATGAAGCCGCCGACTCCGATCGTGCCGGCCAAGAAACCAGTGGCGAGGCCGATCGGCATGATGACCCAGAGCGAAACCCTCACATCGGCCACTTTGAAGTGGATCATCGGCCAGAGACGGATTCGTGAGCAGAGCTCAGCGATCTTCAGTGAAGGACCTTCACCAGGAGCGGATCTCCACACATCGCTCAACATTGAGATCGAGACTATCGACAGGAAAGAGATGAAGATCACACTGATGTACAGATCGCCAGCGGCCGATCCCTCGGCGGCCTTGAAGAAATGACTATTCAGGAACGCGGCGATCGAGATCCCGATTGCGGCGGTGACCAGCATGCACAGTCCCAGGAGCTTGTCGACATTCCCCATCTCTCCGTGCTTCTTCGAACCGACCAGCGCCTTGCCGAACTTGTGTGTGATGTTGCTACCTACCGCGACAACGCCGGGAACACCGAGGTTCATCATTCCCGGTGTCATGAAGAAGGCTCCGCCGCTTCCAATGAAACCGCTGAGCGTGCCGCCGATGAATCCCAGCATCATGATCTGCAGCGCCGATCCCAGGCTCAGGTCGATGAAGAGCTCTGCTCCGAGCATCATAAGTCTCCTACTCGATGCCGATCATTTTGAGGATTCTCGCGGCCGAGGAACCATACAGGCGTGCCAGCAAGGGAATGAAGCAGGCGATCGACGCGGCCGTGAGCAGTTTCAGCGGCCAGCTCTTGTCGTCTGTCGCACCGGTGAACGCCAGGATAGACTCCTGGTGGGTGAAGACGAAGAAGTAGATCGCAACGACGATTCCGATTCGAAAGAGCGCGGTTGCGACGTCGCCGTGTCCAGCCCGATACCGTTTCTTGATCCCCTCGGTGTCCACAACCGCGGTTGAGAAGTTATCGCCCAGAATGCTTGCTAGCTCTCGGGCTAGTCGCAGCTGTGCCCCGCGCGGTTTTGCCCTGTAGACTCCACCGACCACGAAGAGGCTGTACTTCACGCGATGATCGATTGAATGAAGGAGGTCGTTGGTGTCGCCATGTACGACTCGGCGTCCCCCGGAGCGGTTGAGTTTGCGCAGCTCCGCGAGTGTGTCTGCGACGCCGCCGGCTTCGAGCGATTCCTCATCTCCCTCATGCCAACTGTCGCTGGATCGCGACGGATCACCCGATGCGCCGGCATCGTCGGCAACGAAGCGAAGAAGCTCTACCGATGCATCCCATCCTTCGGCGATTGCCACGATATCCGAAAATGTGTCGCACCGCGGATCGAACTCCTCCTCGATCCACAAGATATTGGTCTCGGCGATCGTGCAGCGGATGTCTTCGACGCCTTCGATCTTCGCTAGGGCCCCTGGGATATGCTCGATGACCGCGGCCTGGCGCGGCATACAGTGAACCGACACGATGCCGCCCCGTGCCCTCACGCGAACATCGGCACGCGCGGTCTTGTCGTCCTGTCCGATCGCGACACGCGCCCGGCTGGCGAGGAGGAGCTCTTCGATCGCTCTGCGCGAGGCAGGGGTTGGTTGGTAGTCGGGCAACTCGGCCATGGCGCATAGGGCGACCGCGGCGTTCTCCGGTGGCATGTTCTCGAGATTGATCACGATATCGTAGAGCGTGGGATCGTCCCAGCGAACGCCGTAGAGGTAGTCGGTCCAGCGGGATCGATCCGAGTCGATCTTCGCGATGAACTCGATCGCTTGCTCGCGAGTCAGGCGCATGCGGCTCTCGGCCGCCTCGATCCGTTTCTCACTGCTGTTCACGGCCCGCACCCTGAGCACATGCGAAACTCCGGGCAAGAGCAGATGCCCTGCATGGCCGTGGTACACGAGATCACCAGCGAGCGCCAGCTCACATAGCTTGGTCGTTGCCGTGGCGAGATAGAGGTCGCGCTCTCGAGCCAGCCTTCGCCGACTGGCCGGTGCCTTGACGAGCACCGACTCCAGTCGCCCCACCGGGATGCCGCGTTCGATCGCCAGGTCGGCCAGAAACTCACGATCGATGCAAACGCATCCGAGCTTGTTCGCCAGGGCTTTCGCCAGGGCACTCCCACCGCTCAACGATCCACGGGAAATCGTGATCACCGGCATGGGGAGACCTCGCCTCCTTTTCGGACGTTTCTATGCCG
>CAZFNT010000160.1:4308-8453 GCA_964520315.1 uncultured Gemmatimonadota bacterium | reverse complement strand
GCTCGGTCATCGCGCGAACCCCCCGTCCGTTTCGAGGGCCTTCAGAATCCCGACCGGTCCTATATCGACGGGGCAATGGGCGTGGCACCGACCACAGCCGACGCAGAAGGAGCCACCACCGTATCGCTCGGGCTGATAGATGAACTTGCGCCGTGTTCGGTGCCGGAGGCGCTCCGAAGGGTCGGAGCGGAAATCGGCGCCATGGGCCACGGCGCTGAAGCCGGGAATCATGCAGCCGTCGCGGCATCGTTCGCGGGTGCCCGTGGAGCACGGCACAGACACAGACTCGACCATGTCGAAACAGGTGCAGGTGGGGCAAAGCAGCACGCACGCGCCGCACGAGAGGCAGCGCTCGGCTTCGGTCGACCAGACGGGATCGTCCGCCCCTTCTTCAACGAGAGTGCTCGGGTCGTTCGCCCACGATTCCGGCCGGCCGAACGATGCGTCGCGACGCGCGTTCCATGAGTCTAGCGCCGCGCGGTCGGCGTCGTCGCGCGGCACGAGAATCTCTTCGATACCCGCGATCAATGCCTGACCTTTGTCTGTGCCCATCTCGACGGCGAAGCGCCCGGCGTCGAGCAGGGCCAGGGCGTGTGCCTCGCCTGGAGCTTGCGGATCGAGCACCGCCCGCGGTGCCACGATCTTGCCATGTTGGCGCAGAGCATCGACGAACGCGGCCAGCCGAATCCGAGAGAGCAAGGCCATGGGGACGTTCTCCAGATGGACGCGGCGGATTGTACGGTGTCGAGCGGCTGTCGTCACGCGTCGACAGGCGGGTGCCGGCGCGACCAAGCTGCCCCCGTCGCTGCTACTCTTCGGTCGCAAGTGATTCGGGGGCAGCGGGAGCAGCGGTCGACTCACCCATCCGAGATTCCATGCGCGGACGAAACCCCAACAGTCGATGAAGCCGGCCGGCAAAGCCTCGAGCGGTGTGGCGCGCCTGGGCATCTCGGCAGAGTCGCGACGCGCACGCGGCTACCAGATTGCCGCTTGGGGGGCAGGCGTCATCGTAGCCGGCCGGTGTGTCGCCGAGCTGCGCGCTGGCGATTTGGCCACATCCGAGATCCTTGTTCATTCCGCAGCGGCCGTCTTTCTTCTGGCATTCGCCGCGAGTGTCGGGGGCCACGCCTCGACTCATCCCGCGGGTCGTGCTTTCGCGCGGGCCTGCATCGTCATAGGGCTCTGGTTCGTGACCAATCGCTTGGTGTTCCGAGAGACGATGCCTCTCGGATCTGGGGCCTTCGATGCCGTGGTTGCATTGAGAGCCATCGTCACCGCCGCTGCCGTCTCCGCCTTCGTCCATCTCCTTCTGGTGTTCCCCGATCCACACCCGGCGATTCGCGATCGCCGGAAGATCGTGCTCGCGATCGTCTACGCGCAGATGGGGTTCTACCTCCTAGACGACGCGTTGCGCGTCGCGGGAGCGACCGGGATGGCTGTCCAAACGGACCGGCTGGCTCAGATCTCTGGACTCGTGCTCCTCTGTACCGCGGTCGGTCTCGCAATCGGCCGGAGTCGGGCCGACTTCTCGCCAGACCAGCAACGCTACCGCCTTTGGCTGGCCGCCGGCTGTGTGGTGGCGGCTGTGCCGACCGCGCTTGTCGTCGTGCTGCCGGTGCGCGTACTGCACCGAGCGCCTCCCATGGGCTCTCTGCCTCTTCTCACGGTGCTCGCCTTCCCTGTGGTGGCGGGGGTGGCGATTCTGCGAGATCGAGCGCTCGAGGCCGATATCGAGCTCCGGCGTTCGCTGGTCACCCTCGCGGGGACCTTGCTCATGGGGGGATCCTTCCTGCTGCTGGCCGCCGCGGCCGCTCACGGGTTGGCGGCGAGCGCGAGTCCGCCGAACCTGGCGGCCGCCATTGTCGGTACGGCCATTGGGGCGGTGCTCTTGCTGCGGATGGGGCTTGCCGGGTATCGGCGCTTGGACCGTTTTTTCGATCGAGATCGATTCCACGACAGGGCTCTCCTCGAGCGCCTCGCTTCCGAGCTCCCCACGGTCGCCTCGCCTCGGGACTTGGCGCGCCACGTCGCCGAGATCCTCCCCGAGGCCCTCGCCTTGGAATGTGCAACGTTGCTGGTCGGTGACTCGGTTCTCCGCGATCCACTCGATGCCCGCGTCGAGATCGCGTTTCAGCCGCATGGATTAGCCGCGCACTGCGGTGATTCGCCCCGAATCCTCATGCGGACGGAGCGCCCGATCTCACCGGGCTGCCTCCCGCCGACCACTCTCTCCTGGCTCAGCGAAAGGTCGCCGGGGCGGTCCCCGTGATCGCGGAGGGTGCCCTTGGGGGCATCGTGCTGGTGGGCGAGCCCCGCTCGGGGCGCCGGCTCGATGCGGAGGACTCGGCGGTCCTGCGAACGATCGCGTCTCAGGTGGGGATCGCTCTGGTGAACGGCCGATTGTTGGAAACGGAGCGGCGAACCGCGGCCTACCATCGCAATGTGCTGGCGGGGATCGCCACCGGTGTAGTGGTGGTGGAGCCCGGCGGCCGCGTGGCCTCGGCGAACGACGCGGCACGCACCCTGATAGGGATTCACACGGGGCAGAGTTCGGAGTTTCGCGCCGAGCTGGCTCCATTGTCGAATGCCCTCACCGCGGCGGAGAGGGAGCAACGGCCGGTTTCCGGGGAAGTGCATGTGAGCGAGCGACTGGTGGCTTTTCGTGCGAAGCCGCTCGAAGCACCCGGCGTCGCCCTGGGGATCCAGCTCCTTCTAGACGACATTACGGAGCGGCGCCGACTGGAAAAAGTGTCGCGAGTGAGGTCGAAGCTGGAGGCTCTGGGACAGTTCTCCGGCTACATTGTGCATGACATCGGCAACGTGGGCGCCGAGGTGGACGGAGTCTTGCTCCGGTTGCGCTCTCGAGTCAAGGACGCGCCCGAACTCGCTGAGGCGCTCGAGGAAGTGCAGCTGCGAATCCGACGAATAGACGAGCTCGTACGAACCCAGCGGGAGTTCGTGCGGGGAGAGACGGCGCGACGTGAGCCGGTGGATCTTCGCGAGGTAGCGATGGGGGCGTTGGGATCGGTGCACAGAGCCACTGATATCGTCGTGATTCGCGAACCCTGGGAAAAGGTGTCTCCCGTATTGGCGGATCGAGATCAGCTCCGCCGAGTGATCGAGAATCTGGCCAGAAACGCGGTCCAGGCCATGGGGGTGGAAGGGACATTGCGTCTGGGAGTGCGCGGTGACGAAGAGGTGGTGCTCGAGGTAGCGGACACCGGACCCGGGATCCCCCCCAGCCAGCAGGAGCACATTTTCGAACCGTTCCAGAGCTCCAAAGTGGGGGGACAGGGCCTTGGTCTGTCCTTTGTGCTCGACGCAACGACCGCCAACGACGGCCGGATCGATCTGCGGTCCCATCCAGACTCCGGAACCACGTTTCGGCTGCGTTTTCCCGCGATTTCATGCTCGGATGCGGATCATGGAGAGAATCGATGACTCGAATACTGGTGGTGGAGGATGAGCGACCGATCCGCTGGCGGATTATGGCCAGTATCGAAGAGGCGGAGCTCGGCACGGTGACCGAGGCGGCGGATATCGAGTCGGCCAGGCGGGTGCTCGTGGGCTCGCGATTCGATCTTGTTGTCCTGGATCTGGGTCTTCCGCGAAGCGCCGACGACCCCGAGCCTCGACCGGTTGCGGGGTTGGAGCTTCTCGATGAGATCCGGTCGACTCCGGACGATGCGCCGGATGTGATCGTGGTGACCGCCGAAGCATCCACAGAGGTGGCGGTCGATGCCATGAGACGAGGAGCCCGAGACTATCTCAAGAAACCTTTCGATCCACTGGAGCTGAGACGCCGGCTCGAGAACGTGCTCTCGGCGGGTTCCCGACGGGAAGAGGTACGCGCGCTGCGACAGGTCGTGGAGCGGGCCTCTGGCGTGGAGGCGATCGTCTACGGCTCGGCCGCGATGCAGAAAGTGGTCGATCGGATCCGCCGTGTGGCGCGGGGCGATTCCACGATTCTGGTGCGAGGCGAAACAGGAACCGGCAAGGAACTTGTGGCACGGGCCATCCACTTCGCGAGCCCGCGCGCCGATGCTCCGTACGTCACTATCGACACCCCCGCGATCCCGTCGAATCTCCTCGAAGACGAGCTCTTCGGCCACGGGACCGAACACCCCCACCACGAAGACCATCAG
>CAZFNT010000160.1:0-4298 GCA_964520315.1 uncultured Gemmatimonadota bacterium | reverse complement strand
GCGGGATCTCGTCGCGGCAAAGTGGAGCTGGCCAGGGGAGGCACGCTTTTCTTCGACGAGATCGGTGACATGGCCTCAGATCTACAGGCGAAGATTCTCCGTCTGCTGCAAGAGCGGCAATTTCAACCGGTGGGTGGGGAGCAACGACTCGATGCTGATCTCAGGGTGATCGCGGCTACGCATCAAGATCTCGAAAAGGGTGTTTCCGAGGGCTCGTTTCGCGAGGATCTCTACTATCGCCTCAATGTTGTGCCGATCGATTTGCCGCCGTTGCGCGAACGCAGCGAAGACGTCCTGCCCTTGGCCCACAGCTTTCTCGAGAAGTTCAATCGCCGGCTGGGCACGAGAATAGCCGGATTCGACGACGCCGCGGCGGAGCGGCTCTCCGCGGATCGGTGGGCTGGAAATGTGCGGGAGCTCCACAATGTCGTAGAGCAGGTGGCCAACCTGGTGGAAGAGGGCCACAACATCACGCTCGAGGATGTGGAAGCCGCTCTGGCCTCATCGGCGCGGGGAGCAAGAAGCTGCGGGGGCAGTCTCGGGGCCGGGACCGAGTCCAATAGCCACAACACCGGTGCCGTCGTCATGCTCGACGACGGGTTTCCACCGATGGAGGGAGATCTCGGCGCGTGCGTCGAGCGGCTGGAGGGCGTCCTGATTCGGCGGGCGCTCACGCGCGCCCGAGGGAACAAGACCAAGGCGGCGGCTCTCCTGGGAATCTCGCGCCCAGCTCTCTACGCGCGGCTCGAGCGGCAGGGTCTCACCGAGACCGAAGGTTGAGCGTCCGACACCCTGACGACACGTAAAGGCGAGTGTCAGCGGCGCGGACGATCGGTGCTTTCTCGACCGATCCCCTTATTCGTGAGATGGCGCGGAAATAACGACATAGCAACACGTTACCAGTGATGGCACGGGCGGGGCACAGCCCCTGCACTTGCGATTCGGGCACCCACCACAAAGGAGTCCCCGATGACCCGCGCCACCCTCTCCACCACGACCGTCGCCCTCGCCGCCGCCCTCAGCAACCCGGGATCCGCCACGCTCTACATCAACGAGAACGCCACCTGGACCATGATCGAATCTCCTTACGAGTTCACCGAGGAGGTCGTGATCGGCTTCGGTGCGACGCTCACGATCGAGGCGGGCGCCGAGCTCCGCTTCGGCCGTACCGATCCAGGAGAGCGCGGCGGCCTGCCTGGCCCTCACCTGCGAGTAGAAGGAACGCTCGTTGTCTTGGGCGAGGATGGGTCTCCCGTGCGCTTCCTGGGCCTGGATGACACTACCGACGACTGGGGCGGGATCGTCTTCTCACCCGATGCGGTCAGTGCACAGCTCGACGAGAACGGCGACTACGTCGATGGCAGCATCCTCCGCCACGCCGAGATCCGCCATGCAGGCGACACGGGGCTCTTCCTAGAGGGTGCATCGCCCCTCGTCGAATCGGTCACCTTTGTCGCCAATGCGGCCCTGTACGACAAGGGCGAAGAGATCGTCGTGGATCCCGCCGTTCAGGAAGATGAGCTGATCCACGGGGGTGCGCTCTACGCCTACCGGCTCGAATCCGAGTTTCGGGTGGTCGACTGCAACTTCGGCGGCAACTACAGCGCCAACGTGGGGGGAGCTGCTTCGGTAGTCGAGTGCGATCCGACTCCGGTTGCCTTCGTGGCTTGCAGCTTCGACGGGAATGTGAGCGGCGCCAGAGGAGGAGGCGCTCTTCGCCTGCTCGGCTCGTCGCCCCGCTTGGAGGATTGCAGCTTCACGGCCAACTCCGCGGAACGCGGTGGTGCAATCCACGCGTCCTATCACTCGAATGCCCGCATCGAGCACACGCTCTTTCGTGACAACCGGGCGGACCTGGTTGGCGGCGCCCTCTTCATCGCCCATCAGAGCGACGTTCTGGTCATCGCCTGCCGCCTCGAGTCGAATGAGGTGGGAGCCGAGTCGACGATGGGCGGCGGTGCGATCGGCATCCACGCCAACGGCGCTCCAGTGATCCACGAGTCGATCTTGGAGAACAACGTCGCTCCCCGCGGCGCCGCGATACTGCTGACACATCGAGAGTCCCCTCACGAACGCCCGGTCTACGTGCTCTGCAGTCGATTCGCCGAGAACACCGCCACGGCTCTGGGTGGCGCGCCGACGATTCACGCCTCGGACTGGCAGGATCTAGTCCTGCGAGCGAACGAAGTCGCGGATGTGTCCGAGATGGGGGCGGAGATCGTGCTCTCCGCCGGCGTGTGGCCTGGCAACAGCGGCGCCGATGTCGATCTGCGCCGCAACTACTGGCTCGCGGGTGGTTCCATCGACAGCGTGGAACTCCGCGACGATGGGGGCGGACTGCCTGGCGTGATTGTGGGGAACGATCGGATCGACATCGCCGCTTGCGTGAATTAGAGAGCGATAAGGGCGGGAGCGGCGGCGCGGTCGCCGCGAGGCGCCGGCGGTGGACTCCACCGCCGGCGTTTTGCGTTTCGGAGCCGAGGGCGGAAGTTCCGAAGCCCCTCGCCGGCCGCGATCTCCCCACCAAACGCTGCGCAGTCCTGCCGGTTCAGATGTGCTAGAATCCACGGTTATCTGCGCAATGCGTCCGCCGAACCCAACACGGCGTTCGACTAATCTTACGCGGATGACTCGCCCGAACGGCGTTACGGTTGAGTGGACGGCTCCAAACCTCGAGGACGGAGCCGTGTAGCGCCTCATGGGGGAGACCCCTGGATCCGACCAACTTCTGGAGCTTCAGAACTATGCGTAACTTCGCAACCCTAACTGCTTGCATGCTCGTGGCAGGCACCGCCAACGCCAACTTGGTGATTACCGAGATCATGCAGAATCCGGCCGCCGTGACCGACAGCAACGGCGAGTACTTCGAGGTCTACAACAACGACACCTCCGACGTCGATATGGACGGCTACACGATCGCCGACAACGATTCCGACGATTTCGTCGTAAGTGGCACTCTCCTGGTCCCCGCCGGCGACTTCGTTGTCTTCGGCAAGAGCGCCAACGACACCACCAATGGGGGTGTGGCGGTCGATTACGAATTCGGCTCCGCGATGGCCCTGGCCAACGGCGGCGACGAAATCGTGATCTTCGATGCCGATAGCGTCGAGGTCGATCGTGTCGAGTGGGACGGCGGACCCCTCTTCCCCGATCCGAACGGTGCGTCGATGAGCCTCGGCTGCCATCTCGCCGACAACAACGACGCGGCGAACTGGTTCGAGTCGATTCTCACGACCTACGGTGCCGGTGACTTCGGCACGCCTGGTGCCGCCAACGAAGACGCGATCATCGTGACCGTCTCCGACTACCCCGATTCCGTGTCGGTCGGCAGCAGCGCCGACTTCAACGTCTCCCTCGACAACATCACCTGCGGCGCACTCACGAACGATGCGTGGATCCAAGCGACGAGCGACCTGATCGATGTAACCGTGAAGACCCAGCCTGGCGTGGTCCTGCCGGCTATGACCGGCAGCGGCCTGGTCCCGATCTCTCTTCCGGTTCCGCTCGCCGCACCGCTCGGCGACTACGACGTCAATCTGAATCTGGGCACCCTCCCGAGCACCGTGATCTGGTCCGACGGCTTCACAGCCACCGTGTACTAGAAGACGACGTCTCAGCACCCGATTAGGGGGCCGGCGGCGGCTTCCGGGACTCAGGATCCCGGGAGCCGCCGCTTTTTTTGGCCGGCGTAGTAACATCCCCCGCTCGCTGCATCGTGAAGCCCCCAACGCACAGGTGAATCCTCTGGTTTCCCCAAAGCTCCCCGACTTTCTGGATCGTGCGAAACGCCACCGCCATGTGGCTCTGTGGCGCGATCTGCCCGCTGACCTCGAAACACCGGTGTCCGCCTACCTGAAGCTCGAGCGAGAGGGGGCTCGCTTCCTGCTCGAAAGCGTCGAGGGTTCAGAGATCATCGGCCGTTACTCCTTCATCGGCGTCGATGATGTCGAGACGATCGCCGTTCGGGGAGACGCAATCGAGATCCGATCCGCCGTGCCGGAGAACCGACCCTTGCGCGAGAGCGAGACCCCGCTCGACGTGGTCGAGGAGAGGCTCGCGCGCCTCGATGTCTGCCCGGATGAGGCACTGCCCAGCTTCTTCGGCGGCGCGATCGGCTACTTCGGCTACGACCTCGTCCGCCATATCGAGCGGTTGCCGAATCGCCCGCCCGACACGCTCGGAGTGCCCGATCTATTCGTCGTGATCTCGCGCACGCTCGTGATCTTCGATCACTTCCGCAGGAGCTGCCGGCTGGTCACGATCGCCGATGCAGCGTCGGATCCGGACTCCGCCTATCA
>CAZFNT010000159.1:6899-8461 GCA_964520315.1 uncultured Gemmatimonadota bacterium | reverse complement strand
GAAGCGGAACGTGAACTTCGAGCCGGGAGGGGCCGAGTCGGCGTAGTCGCTGGCCGCGATATCGAGGTTGCATCCACCTCCCATGAAGTGCATCGGCTCGAAGTTCGCCAGCTCACCGTTGCCTACCAGTGTGCTGAAGACCAGCTCTTCCGTGTAGTGAGGCGACGTGCCCGACCACGTGAGGAACTCGCCTTCCGCCGCCGGCTCCCACTCGTCCAGCACGGGCCAAAGGGTGGGGCCATTGTGGTAACCGTACGACCACGTGTAAGTGTCCCATGGGCCGACCGGCAGGTCCGCCGGATCGCCCACGAAATCACCCAGGGGCGAGTCCGATTCCTGGGCATCGGCGGCGACGACCCACCCCCAGCTCTGCCCGGGCTCCCAGCTCGCGTCGTGATTGTCGAGCTTCATGACGAACTCGTAGTCGTAGAGTCCGTCGCCGATCTCCGTCACCGTGAAGTCCATCCTCAGCGGCGTCGAGGCCATCGCCTGTCTTGGACGGGAGCGTATGACTTCGTCCTCGGCTCGGGTCACCTGGGCGGCCCAGGCCGGTGCGCAAGCGACTAGCATCGAGACCAGCGCAATGGCGATGCGCGCGATCGAAGGCTGGTACATGGGTTCTCCTCGGTTGGATGTACACTCCTCATTGATCGGGCCCTCGCACCCTCGGGAATCACTCCGAGAAGCTCCTCAGCGCAGAAAGAGAACAGGCGACCCACCGACACCCCATCCCGGAGCCAAACGTGAGCGCCCTTTCCCCCTTCCATCCTCTGATACAGCGGTGGTTTCTGCGCGAAGTCGGGGAGCCGACCGATGCGCAGGCGAAGGTCTGGCCACGCATTGCCGCCGGCGAGCATGTGCTCCTCACGGCCCCCACCGGCAGCGGCAAGACGCTTTCGGCCTTTCTCTGGGCGATCGATCGCCTCGCAACCGGCACATGGAGCACAGGGCGAACGCGCGTGCTCTACGTCTCTCCGCTCAAGGCGCTCAACAACGACATCCGCAGGAATTTGCTCGGGCCACTCGATTCGCTACGAGCCATGTTCGCCGGCGCGGGTACGCCCTTCCCCTCGATCGAAGTCCTTACGCGTAGCGGCGACACTCCTCCCGAAGATCGCCGCCGAATGTTGCGACACCCACCTGAGATACTCATCACTACTCCCGAGAGCCTGAATCTCATACTGAGCTCGCAGGCGGGCGGTGTGTTGTTGACCGGTATCGAGACAGCCATTCTCGATGAGATCCACGCCATCTACGGAACCAAGCGGGGCACACATCTTATTACCGCGGTCGATCGTGTCGTGCGTTTGTCGGGCGAATTCCAGCGCGTCGCTCTCTCCGCAACGGTTCGTCCGCTCGACAAGGTCGCGGAATTCGTGGGTGGACACGAGCTGAATGGGGGAAGCCACCGTCGCAGATCCGTCTCCGTCGTGCGCTCCACCGACTCCAAGGCGTACCATGTCGAGATCCGTTCCCTCGATTCGATTGAAGAGGCCAAAGATCGAGACACACTTTGGGAAGAGCTGGCTCGAGATCTCAAGGCAGTGATCTTGGGCAATCGC
>CAZFNT010000159.1:0-6889 GCA_964520315.1 uncultured Gemmatimonadota bacterium | reverse complement strand
TGCGAAAAAGTGACGCGACTGATCAACAGCGACGAACCCGAGCCGATCGTATACGCACACCACGGTGCCCTCTCGAGAGAGATCCGTGGCGAAGTGGAGCGGCGACTCAAGCGGGGAGAGCTCCGCGGGATCGTCGCGACGAGCTCACTAGAGCTCGGGATCGACATCGGTGCCCTCGACGAGGTCGTGCTGGTCCAGTCCCCGGAGAGCCTCTCATCCGCGATCCAGCGGGTCGGGCGTGCCGGCCATGGGGTCGGTGAGACCAGTCGCGCGATTCTCTATCCATCGAGTGCCCATGAGATGCTCGAATGCGTCGTGCTTGCTCGGGGCATCCTGGAACAAGACATCGAGGAATCCTCTCCGGTCGTGGGGGCTCTCGATGTGTTGGCTCAGATCATCGTTTCGTTGGTCGCCCTCGAGGAATGGAATGTCGATGCTCTTTATGAGCATCTCCGCACGAGTGAGCCCTATCACCAATTGCGCAGAGAGGAGTTCGATCTCGTCCTGAGGATGCTTGCGGGACGGTACGCCGACAGCCGGATTCGGGATCTCAGAGCGAGAGTATCGATCGACAAGCTCGATAACACCATTGTCGCCCGCAAGGGTGCGAAGCTGGCCCTCTACATGTCCGGCGGAACGATCCCAGATCGCGGTTACTTTCGGTTGCGACACCGCGAAACCAACGCGCTGATCGGCGAGCTCGACGAAGAGTATGTGTGGGAAGCATCTATCGGTCAATCTCTGTCGCTGGGAACCCAGAGTTGGCGCATCGAGCAGATCACACAAAGTGACGTTTATGTGTTGCCCGGCAGAGCTGGCGCTCGCGATGTTCCCTTCTGGAAGGCTGAAGGACGCAACCGCGACTTCCACTTCTCGATACGGATCGGCGGGCTGCTCGAGAGCGCCAACCGGATCGCGGACGAAGCGAATCTGAAGGCGTTTCTGCTCTCTCAGGCACCCATGGACGAGACCAGTGCGGCGCGGCTCGCCGCCCATCTCTTACTACAGAAGCGTCACACGCGCTGCGACCTGCCCCACCGCCATCACATTGTTTTCGAGCATGTGGCCGCGGCTCCGGGCGCGACGGCGGGCGGCAATCAGCTGGTCATTCACACATTCTGGGGGGGGCGGGTCAACCGACCCTACGCGCTGGCCCTCGAGGCGGCGTGGGAGGACCGCTTCGGCGCGACCATCGAGACTTTCGCGGCGAACGATTGCGTCTGTCTCGTTCTCCCTCACGAGATCTCAGCCGAAGAGATTCTGTCGCTCGTCCCCTCCGCTTCCCTCGAAGAACTCCTTCGCAAACGACTCGAGTCTTCCGGCTTCTTTGGCGCACGCTTTCGAGAGTGCGCTGGCCGTGCCCTTCTGCTCACGCGAAACCGTATGAACGAGCGAATGCCCCTCTGGGTCCGCCGGCTCCGTTCGCAGAAGCTCCTCGATTCAGTTAGCCGCTACGAGGACTTCCCGATTCTGCTCGAAGCCTGGCGGACCTGCCTTCAAGACGAGCTGAACCCCGGCGCCTGCGCGGGCGTTCTCAGGGAGCTGGAATCGGCGGAGATCGACTGGTCCGAGACGCGATCATCAACACCGAGCCCATTCGGCCGATCGGTCGCCTGGCGGCAGGTCGGCGAGTACATGTATCGGGACGATACGCCCAAGGGGAGCAGAGAGCCGAGCATCGGCTCCGATCTGCTTCGAGACGTCGTTTTCGATTGCGGCATGCGGCCAGCTCTCTCTCCCGAGCTCGTGGACCGCTTCAACGCTCGGCGCCAGCGACTCGAGCCCGGATACCTTCCATCGGACTCCACGGAGCTGATCGAGTGGGTGAAAGAGAGGGGGGCGATCCCGCTTCCGGAATGGAATCGTCTGCTGAGAGAGATCGTGGGCTGCGCCCCAGCGGAGGAGTGCGTCGATCCGATCGCGAGCAAGCTCGTGCGCGTGACGCCGAGTGAGGCGGCCGATCCTCTGATTCTCGCGCTCGAAGACGCTCCGCGGATCGTGGGCGCATTGTGGGAGGACGCCAAGGTCGAGGCGTACGGAGCGCCGCCGCCCCCGCACCTTCCCCCGCTGCCACAAGATATCGATCCAGAGCAGACCCTCCTATCGGTCGTCGGGGAATGGCTGCGCTTCTTCGGCCCGGTGGCTCCATCGTGGATCACCGACACTCTGGGCGTTACGGAGCGACGGCTCCTCCCCGCCTTGGAAGACCTGATCGACACGCGCGAGCTTGTTGCCGGGGCGCTGGTCGAGGGCGAGTCGGAGGAGTTGATCTGCGACGCCAGGAACCTCGAGTCGCTCCTGCGAATGACCCGAGCGGACTCCTCTCCGCGCATCGATCCTCTCCCTCTCGACGCTCTTCCCCGTTTTCTGGCGACACATCAGGGACTCACGGAGCCGGGCCAAGGGGTCGAGGCACTGTTCAATCGCATCGAGCAGCTCGCCGGGTTTCCGGCTCCCGCTTCTCAATGGGAGAGCGATATCCTACCGGCTCGCTTGCCCGCATATCGGGGCGCGCATCTCGACCAGCTCATGCAAGAGGGCGATCTGCTCTGGGTCGGAGCGGGCGAGAAACGGATCGCTTTCTGGTTCGAGTCGGAGCTCGAATTGATGGAGCCACCCGAACAAGGCGAGACCGGCGTTTCGCAGCTCATGCCGAGCGATTCGGCCCGCTACAGATTCGATCAGCTCCTGCGCGAATCAGGATCCACCGCCGCCGACATCAGCGAGCGGCTGTGGAGCTGGGCGTGGCGCGGCGAAATCACCAACGACACTTTCTCAGCTTTGCGACGCGGAATCGAGAACCGCTTCAGTGCGCCACGCGTGGCCGCCGCTCCCTCCGGGCGCGGACGCAGGCGAGGGAGGGCGCGAACATCGTTCGGGCAGTGGAAGAGCGCTGCTCCCTTCGCCGGCAACTGGCACAGACTCCCCTCCATCGATTCCGATATCGACCCGATCGAGGAACAGGAGCGGAATCGAGATCGGGCTCGACTCCTCTTCGATCGCTATGGAGTGCTCTTTCGTGAGCTCTTGGAGCGGGAATCGCCCCCTTTCCGCTGGTCACGCATCTTTCGAACCCTGCGGCTCATGGAGCTCTCTGGCGAAATCGTCTCCGGCTGCTTCTTCCACGGCATCCTCGGTCTGCAATTCGCCTCGAACAAAGCGCTGCGAATCCTGCGCCGACGAAAGTGGGATGAATCGGTCTTCTGGCTCAGCGCCACCGATCCGGCATCGCTCTGCGGCATCCGCCTCGAAGGATTGCGCGGCGGATTGCCGAAGAGGATGGCCGGCACCCACATCGTCTACCGCGGGTCGGAGGTGGCGATGGTCACGCGCGGAAAAGGGCGAGAGCTTCACTTCCATGTCGCCCCCGACGACGCGGTCCTCCCCGAAGTGCTCGGTCCCCTGCACCATCTACTCGGGCGAGAGTTGCTGCCGATTCGGAGCATCACGGTCGAGACGATCAACGCCGAACCCGCGCGTGAGAGCCCCTACCTCGACCCGCTCTCGACCCTATTCGACGTCGAGTTCGATCACAAGAACGCGATACTGCGCAAAGGGCATCATTTGACCGGCGAGAGCTCATAAAGCGTGTAGTAATAAGGCCCAGGTTTGCGAATCCCGAGGCAGCGAACCGTAGTCTCGAACACCTTTTCGAAACTATGCCCCGACAGCACTTCCCCATCGAAGCGATCTTTTTCGAGATCACGGTCGATGAAATAGTCGACTCGAGGGTATCCGGGCAGCCCCAGGTACAAACCACGATCGATGATCTCCTCATAACTATGTTGCGATCTTAGCTCCCCGGTGATCGGCTCCACCAACCCGCCCAGATCGAGCACACGCCGATTGCCGTAGAAAGCCAAGTAGCCGATATCGGCCGCCGCGATCACGGCATCTTCCGAGGCGTGCTCGTCCAAATAGAGAGCAACACTCTTCATTCGGCCCTTCAGGTCCTCCGAGAATGCCCGAGAGGGAGGCAGAACGACGGAGCTATAGAATAGCGCGCTCGCCACGATCGCAAGCGCCGCAAAGCCGTTCATCACGACGCGCCGGGAGCCTTCGGCCACGAATCGATCGCTCAACTCCTCCATAGCCAACCAACCGAGAACCGCGACCATTGGCGATATCAACAACATGTAGCGCGAGATGACCTGAACACCCAACACGACGAACATCGATGGCAGCGCGAAAACCCACAAGAACATGAAGCGATGCCGCTCCTCCAGAAGACGCGACTTGCCCCGGAATACCAACAGTGACGTGAAAAGAGCGAGCGCCGGCACGCCCTCAGCGCTCGCCACGATCTTGGCGATCGGAACGATCCCCTCTACGATCGCCGCCGGACTCGGGGCCAGGCCGACGCTCTTCGCCGCCGCCGTGTTCGGCAAGAAGCTCCCAATATGTAGCTTGGCGAACGCGAACCAGGGAACGAGAAGCGCCGCCGCCGCCGAGAGCGCGACCATCGCCGAACGACGCTCCCGCGCCCCTCCCCGCGCCGCGGCGACCAGAACGAGCAAGGGCAGCGCGATATAGGCCTCTTGCCTCACGAGCCCCGCAAGCGCGATCAACACACCTAGCAAAGCCGCGCCGCGACCATCGTCCGTCGCACGCAGCGAAGCCAGAGCGAGCAACGCCACCAGCAGCACCGCCGCCGCCGACTCCATCGAGAGCGCCGTCCAACGCGCGAACCACACATGTGTCGCGAACACGCAAGTAGCCAAAAAGGCGGTGTGCCTGCGTGCCCCTGCCTGGCCCGCCAAAGCGTACACAGCCCCCAGTGCCGCGAACCCGGCAAGCCACGAGAGGGCCCGGCTGATCCAGACGAGCGATTCGCCCCCGCCGGTGAATCGACCGATTGCCGCCAGCATCAGCACCCACAGGGGGCTAGAAGTGCCGAACGAGACCTCGCCGGGATTGAAACTGTACTCACCGAGCGTGATCAGATTGCGGGCATACTGAATATGTATGAAGCCGTCGTCTGTGAACCCACCCCGCAGGGGCAGCAGGTACACCAAGAAGAGCACCATTGGCGCGAGCCATACGAATCCGCGGCGACGTTCCAACATCGGCCGAGGATACCGCTCTCCCGAACGATCGCGCTCAGCGATCTACATAGAGCGGAAGCCGCGAGACCCCGAATTGTCCCAGGTCGACACGGTACTCATAACGCCCGGCGCGCGCATTCCGCGGCATCGTCGCCGACCAAACCTTTTGCGATGAGTACCCTTCCGCTCTGGCGGAGGGCACCCACTTCTCCATGGCACGCAAGTGCTTTCGTCCTCCCCCGGGCAACCCGAGCTCGATCACTGCCTCCGCCCGGATCGGATCCGCCGACGAGTTGATCGTCGTGTGGAGCACCTCGATCCTGCCACCGGGCGCGATCCGGTAGTCGTGCGAGCTCAGATAGAGCTCCAGGTCATCGGAGCGGTCGAAAGCGAAGGCCCCCAGGTCGGCGCGGGTTCCATCCTCGTCCAGCCTCCCCGCGGGATCCCCCCCGTCGATCGCGGCGGAACCCCACAAGAGCCGATAGTCGTTCCACGCCGTCGCCACGTATTTCGGATCCGCACTGATATCGTTCGATCCGGGCACGATCCCGTTGTAGCCCCCACCCGCGTTTCCCCAAACATCGTTGTAGATCAGTGTCGGAACCACGCGCAACGCCTCGATCCCCGCGCCGCCGCGGTTTCGGGTCACCAGAGACGAAGAGATCGTTGCGTGCAGATCGACCGCGTAGAGCCCGGAGCCCGCGGGCGCCTCGTTGCCGTGCACCGTCAACTGAAACGCATCGGTCAACGCCCGCTCTAAGTGAAACCCTCCACCAGCGTCGCCGGCCTCGTTGTGCAGCACCGCGACCCGATCGAGCGAGATCTGGCCGTCCAGAAGGGCGAGCCCTCCGCCCTCCGCGGAGCTGTTCCGCTCCACCAGCAAGCGCTCCAGGTCCACTCGAGCGCAACGACTGTGCACGCCGCCACCCCTCTCCGACGCGCTGTTGCCCGAGATGCGACCCCCGTAGATCTCCAGATTGCCGTTGTCTACGAGCGCGCCGGCGCCGTTCACCCCTGTATTTCCTTCGAGAATCGGTCGATTCAGTACCAAGGTCCCACGCGAAATCCAGACGCCGCCCCCATCACCGGCCGCTTCATTGTACCCCGCCATCAGCTCGTCGAGCGAGTAGACGCCGTCGATCGCGAAGAGCCCGGCACCCCGCGGCGCCCGATTCTGGATCAGCACGATCCCGTAGACCTCCAGATGGTCATGGAGAATGTGCATTCCGCCCCCCTCGGCGATCGCCTCGTTCCCCCTCACGATCAGGTGGTGAAAGCTGGGCGAAGAATCCCGCACCCGGATCCCGCCCCCGAGCTCGGCGAAGCCGCCGGTCAAGGTGAACCCGTCCACCACCGAGCGCGTCGTCTCTCCCGACATGCAGGTGAGCACCGACCCCCGCCGGTCCGCGTCCACGGTCGTGTAGTCCGGCCCCGCTTCCGATCTCAGCACGATCTCCTTGCCGTGCAGATCGAGCATTTCGTGGAAGGTGCCACGCGCGACAAGCACCGTATCGCCTTCGGATGCCGCAACGATCCCCTCGCCGATCGTGGCGAATTCGCCCGGCACATAAAGGGTTGTAGCGTTCGATGCCGAGGTGGCGGCCGCGATCGAGGCCGCGGCGACGTACAGATTCCGACCGATCCACATGAGCTTTGACATGTCCAGCGCGTCTCCGATCGCCCGCGGGCCCCCGCCGACTCGTGATGTGCCCCCCCGGGCCCCGTCGGCACCGCGTCGTCCATTCGCGGGGAAGGCACCGGGCGAAGCCGCCCTCCAACCGGGATCGACGCATATACTGCCTGGATTCAGTCAATTATATCTGACTTCGCATCGGAGAGCACCG
>CAZFNT010000158.1:0-8467 GCA_964520315.1 uncultured Gemmatimonadota bacterium | reverse complement strand
GAGAGAGGACCGCATTGCGCAGGCGGAGCGCCGGCTTGGATCAGCAGAGGCGTTGTTGCAGAGGGAGCAAGCCAAGTTCGATGCACGGGCACTGTTGCCGGATGACGTGCTGCCGATGGTCTCCAGGCTCCCAGAGACCACGGAGACGGTACCTATCGACCGCTTGCCACATACAGTACTGAAGTTCGCTCTCGAGGCGAAGCGGCGAAGACTCGCGGTCGACACCTTGGAACCTCACTATCTCGAGGTCTTCCAGGCGTTGCGGGGTAGAGAGAGGGCCGTGGCTGTGCGAATCGATGTCGTTGGCCGCTGGGACGAGCTGTGCGGGTTCGCTGAGTGGTTGCGCAGAGGACCCGGGGTTCGAGGGTTCCGGCGGCTGGCGTTCCGGCGAGAGGAGCGTTTGGTACCGAAGATCAAGATGGAAGCGACATTCGTTGTGGCGGTGGAGCCGCCGGGAGCAGAGGCGACAAGTGTTACTACCCGTCTATCGAGCGGCGATGAGAGGCCACTATGAGCAACATGATCGCCCGAGCCCTCGCTGGAATGGTGTTGTTCGCGGCCGTGGCCGCGGCGGACGTTGCGAGTGAGCCCAAGAGAGATCCCTTCCTGCTCGACAGAGAGCAGGGGACTCCCCGGAACACCGTGCGCCGTCGCGCGAGAACCGAACGACCGCCGGCCATTGCGGGGTGGATCCGCACAGAGAGCGGAGTGAGCGCGTTGCTTCGAGACGGTCGCGTCGTTGCCAATGGAGAGACGCTCTCCGGGTGGACCTTCGAAGGTGAGGAAGAGGGAACGTTGACCTTCGAGAAGAGCGGACGAATGGTTGGGATCAGGCTGGAGGAGGGACGATGATGCCCGGAAAGCGTGGGATTGCGCTGCTCGCCTCGTGGTTGCTCCTTGCGGGCTCGCCGGTTTGGGCCTATGCGTCGAGCGAGCCGTCTGGGACGGTTGATCTTGAGCTCAAGAGCGCTCCGATGCGCGATGTGCTGCAACTGCTCGCGGTGCAAGCGGGGTTAGACATGGTGCTCGATCAGGATCTCGAAGGGGAAGTGTCGCTGAGCTTGTCGGATGTGCCGGTCATGGTGGCCTTCGACGCGGTGCTCCAATCTCACGGGCTCGACTACACGCGAGAGGGGCACGTGATTGTAGTTCGACCTCGAAAGGAGCTCTTGCCGGGCGATACGGCATCTCGTGTGTTCGCGCTCCACTACGCTGATGCCGAGGCCGTGGCGGAGGCGGTGAAGTCTATGCTCTCGGAGCTGGGCAAGGTGCATGTGTTGCGAAACGGGCCGGCGAGCAAGGGGAGCGCGGTAGGGGCACCTTCGCGAACCCTGGTGATCAGCGACACCCCCAGGATTCTGGCGCGCGTTTCCGAGGTGATCGACGAGCTCGATGTTCCTCGCCGGCAGATCGAGATCGAGGTTCGCTTCGTTGAGACGACGGTCGACACGGGCCACGATCTCGGTTTGGACTGGGCCAATGCGTTCTCGGGCGCGATGGGGGATTCCGCGCGGGCGGCGAGCATCTTGAAGACGATCGCACCCAGCGGAGGATTCGCCTTCGGGACGCTGTCGGTGAACGAGGTCAGTGGCGCTCTCGATTTCCTGTCCACCGTGGGAGATGCGAATCTGCTCTCCCATCCACGCGTGCTGGTGAGCGATAACACCCAGGCGCGAATCTCGAGCGGCACGACGATACCGATCGCCACGATCAATCGATTCAGCGGAGCCGGGGGAGAGAGCCAAGACATCGTGACATTTCAGGACCGCGATGTGGCGATCGAGCTAATCGTGACTCCGCGCATCAATGAAGACAATCGTGTGACGGTGCGCGTTCATCCGCGCGTGGAGGAGATCACGGGCTGGACCGGGCCGGCGAATCAGCAGCAACCGATCACATCGAAACGAGAAGTCGAGACGGAGCTCACAGTGGAGAGTGGAGAGACGATCGCGATGGGGGGCCTCGTCAAAGAGAACGAGATCGAAACGGCCAAGAAGACCTGGCTGCTCGGCGACATTCCTATCATTGGACGGCTCTTCCGTCACAGCAGCCTGCAACGAACCAAGACGAATCTCGTGATCTTCATCACTCCGCGTGTGGTCGCAGAGGCATCGTGAAAACCGCGCGATCCGCGTGCACCTCAGCCTTCGTGGAGCTCGTTGAGCAGGCCGGCGATCTCGGGGCGTCTGATCTGCATCTTTTTGCCGGTCTGCGGCCGGTCGTGCGTGTCGATGGAGCGTTGGGCGAGCTGGACCCTCCAGCCCTCGATACCGCGCGCGTCGATGCGATGGTGGCGGAGCTGTCGGACCGAGATCGCGGGCAGGGGGCGTCGATCGATCTGGCGTTGAGTCTCGACGACGATCTTCGGCTCAGAGTTCATATATACGATTCCGTGCGGGGTCTCGCGATCGCCGTCCGTCTCTTGCCGGCGCGGATTCCGACGATCGATGAATGCGGTTTGCCGCCCGAGGTCGCGGATCTCTCGCATGTCGAGCGGGGATTGGTCGTGATCTGCGGAGTCACAGGGAGCGGCAAATCGACAACGATCGCCGCATTGGTCGAGCAGGCCCGTGCGGATCGTGCCTTGCACGTGGTGACTATCGAGGACCCGATCGAGTATCTGTACGACTCAGGGCATGGAATCGTGAGCCAGCGCGAGATCGGGCGCCACGCGCCCGGTTTCGCGGCCGCTCTGAGAGACGCCTTGCGCGCCGATCCCGATGTGGTCGTGGTCGGCGAGCTTCGTGATGCGGAGTCGATCGAGCTGGCGCTAGTTGCCGCGGAGACCGGTCATGTTGTCTTTACTTCGGTGCACGCGGGGAGCACGGCCGGAGCGGTGGATCGTCTGGTGCACGCCTTGCCCTCGTCGCGCTGGGATTGCGTCCGCGCGCAGATCGCCGCGGTGCTCGAAGGGGCGGTCTACCAAGAGCTTCTTCCCCTGCCGAACCGACCGGGTCGTGTCGTTGCATCAGAGGTGTTGCGGGCCACGCCCGCCGTACGCCAGCTCATCCGTGAAGGGAAGAGCCATCAGCTACTCTCGGTGATCGAGGTCTCGAGAGACGCCGGAATGCGGAGCTTCGCGGATTCGATGGCTCGACTGCGGGGGTGAGCGCGGACGTTGGCGTCGCCTACCCCACACCCGTCGGCGTGAAGGTCATCACCGATCCGTCGCTGAACTCGAACTGAAACTCCTCGTCGCGCATATCGACCGGCTGGGCGCGGTAGTTCACTCGACTTCTGAAGTGCTCTATCTTGATCTCGACGGTGCGACCCTTTTCTATAGTCGGGTAGAAGCCGTGCACGGGCGCTCCGCTCCGGTAGCGGTTCTGTGGGGAATTGGCCACCAGAGTTCCGTCTACGGTGATCCGTTGATAGTAGGCGGTTTTCTCGTAAGTGCAGGAGAGATAGTCCAGGCGAATGTCGACCTCTGAGGCGTTCTGCACGCGGAATAGGAGTCTGTTGTTGCCGGTGCCGTAAATGATGGCGCTTCCATCGACGTACACAAGAGCGCTGACGGCTCCTGAGCCGCTGGAGGCAGGCCAGGGCGCTCCGAAAACGAGATCCTGGTGCGTGGTTCTACCCGCGTAGACCCTCACGTCGACCGAAATGGTGTCGTTGACCGTTCCCTTATCGAGGGCGCAGTACAAGGTGTGCGGCCCGATCGGGACCTCGGCATCGAAGCTGTATCTTCCCGCGGGATCGATTTCGGCGGTCGACAGGAACATGCCTCCCGCGCCATCGGGGTACTTCATCCAGGCGCTGAGATTGAGGTAGGAGAGGCCGGGGGGAGCTCCGCCGGTGTCGCGTACATTGCCGGTGATGGTGTTCGAGATGAGCGCGGCCTCGGTTGGTGAGATCACCAGAGTCAGTGGATTTTCGTCAGGTCCGCCAGCGCTCTTGATTACGATACCGTCGAACTTGTACTCATCGCCCCACGCGTCGACCTGGAATGAGCCATCGTCCTCCTCGAATCTTGTCAGATAAGGACCGTTCCAGGTTGCGTATCCCGGGTTGTCCAGCAGGTGTTCGAGGTCCTCTGGGACGCTTCCTACATCTCCAACGTAGCCGAAATCGACGCGCGAACCTCCAGAGGTCAGCCGTGGATCGCCAGCAATCGCGTGCCCGATCTCTGCCATTTCGGCGATGGTGGCATCGGTTCTTTGTCGGTCGAGAGTAGGATGGAGCGTATGAACGGCGGTGCCGGCGAAGATCGAGATCAGGACCACTACGAGTAGTACCTCGATCAGGGTGAAGCCGGCGGTCGGAGTCTTGCTCGAAGGGATCATCTTGTCAGAAGCTCATCACGATGGTGCTGTCAGGATTGTTGCTTGTGAGCGTTCGACCCAGCGAATCGTATTCGTAACCGATTTGCCAGGCGTCGGTTGTCACGTTCTCCGCATTGTCCTGGAGATAGGGACCATTCCAACCCAACCCGGTGAAGCGATCGAGGCCAGGCACATCTTCCGGTTTCTGCAACAGAGCCGCCAGATCGGGCGGGAGCTGGCCGAGGTCGTTCTCGTAGCCGGAGCGATTGGTCGATCCGTCTCCCACGATGGCGCCGATGATGATCTGCATCTCGCGCCGGGTCGTTGCTCTCTTCGAGCTCGATATCGCGTCTCCCATATGAGGTAGGGCGACGGCCGCGAGCAGTCCGAGCACCACGATCACTACCACCAACTCGACCACCGTGAATGCGGCGGATCGTCTCTTGGTGGATTCGAGACCGTCGTGTGGATTTCGGTGCATCTCGTGCTTCCGGACGAAAGCCCCCCCCTCTAGAGATCGGCTTGCGACGAGGCGAAGCTGAGGCGGGCAGGGAAATCGATCCCTCGCGGAGTCGAAGCCGGAGTCGATCTCACGATCAGCTGAAGGTCATGCCGAATCGGCAGTGAGCACGAGTCGCCTTCGCCATATTCGCGATCTCGACGATCGGCTGCGCGCCCGCTTCTGCGTTCGACGAGCTGCCGGACACGTTGATAAGAGCCGACGACTGCCTGAGAGGCCATTCTCCGCGCGCCGAGCCCGAGCAATACGGCATCGACAACCAACAGCTCGACGCCCCGCACGAGGGTCTCGACTACCGCATTGAGCCCAGACGTTTCGCCCGATCCAACCATGCCAGGCTCGCGTGCCGCATTTGCCACATTAGAGTGGCCCCTATTGCACGAACACCTCTATCCCGTTCGATTTGGAATCGGGAGGTAGAGGGTCGGAGCCGGTCCACTGCACGAAGACCCGTAGATCGGTCGGCGCTTCCGCCGGCACGTTCAGACTGAAACGACCGGTGCCTAGAGCATCGAGACTGAGAGGGAAGGGACCAACCAAGGGAGGCTGAATCAGATCGCAACCTCCACTCGTGTCCGCTTGAGTCGACGCGAAGAGCGCTCCATCGCTCTCCGGGAGTCCGCCGGTGATCTCGAAACCGATCAGGCCGCCCGGTGTCGCCTGTCCGTCCGCCGCGAGATGAGGCGTGTAGCCGCTCGATCCCGCGCACGCCTCACCGTAATTGGTGAAGAAGGGGCCGCGACAGATATAGCCATCGCTCCCCAGCACGTAGACGTCGTCTACTGCCCACCACCAGTCGTACTGCGAATTGTAGTAGTGGAATCGGACCTGTAGATCCGACTCACCGCCAGCGTACTGACTGATGTCGAGTGTCACAGTTCCGCTGGCGTCGCTGTCTTCGAACTTCGCCACATTCACCCAGTCGCCCGTAGCGGTCGACCGAACATCTACATCGGCCTGTTCGTCAGGGCCGCCCGAGTAGTAGTTGAAATCGTGACTGAACTGCAGGCTAACGAACTCGAAAGCGGACATGTCGATCTCTGGGCTGATCAACTCCTCGTCCATATCGTCGCCGGATCCCAATTCGTCGGAGTCGGCGATGGCGAAGGGCTCCGTGAGCGGCAGGTCTCGTTGGCCAGGATTCGACGTGGTCCAGGTCGATGCGGGTCCGGATCCCGTGCCTCCGTCGACGATCGTCCAGGCGTCCAACCCCGTAGAGAAATCGTCGAAGAAGACCGTGGTCCATGGTTGGTGGCCTACCGGATACGAGACGATCTCGCTCTGGTCGGCGAAAGGCCCGCCATTGTCGGCAACGATATTGATGAGATCGAGGATCGCGATCTCTCCGCAAGGGATGCTCCGCCCGACGCTCACGACCACCGGATCGATGGCGAACGCGGTTTCACTGGGGGCGATATCGCCGAACTCCACGCTCGAATCGACGACGAAGAGCGGCATCGCCGAGGTGGGATTGACCACGACCTCTGCGCGAACGTTGCCGGCCACTTCGTCGCAAGAGAGATTGCGAACACCCGGGCGGATCCCCCAAGTCTCGCCCGGATCGAGAACGGTGTCGCCGTTTCCATTGATTTCGGTGATCCCGCCGATCCCACCGGCGCCGATGTCGAGGAAGTCGGAGCAGAGGAACTCCTCTATGTGGGGGTAGATGTCGGACATCAGCATGCCGCGGTTGCCCACGCCGGGAGTGCTGCAGCCACCGCAATGATGAAGCCCGACCATTCGGTTGTCCGATTCGCGGAAGATCGGTGATCCGGAGCTGCCGCCTTCCGTGTCGAGAGTGTCGTAGTAGCGCAGCACTGTTCCGTCTACATCGACATCGGCGCCGCTCCCGTGGGTGATCTCATGTGGGCGCCCGTCCGGGTGCTGGACGATGTAGATCGCTTCACCGTCGGTTAGAGGGACCGGATCGGGAGATACGAATCCGAAATCGTCGGATGGGTTTCCGATGAGGTCGCAGAGACTGAAATCGAGATCGTTCAGACCCTGATCACAGTCTCCCACCGGTGAGTTCGCGACGATTTGGTCGCACCGATAGCCCTGCCAATCCTCCGTTGGCGGAGAGCTGTCGTTGCAGCCGGTTTTGTAGAATTTGAAGACGAATTCAGCGGAGTTGCAGTCCCCCGACGAAGAGACACAGTGGTCGTTCGTCAACACATACCCTTTTGGGGATACGTTCGACGCCGAACACCACAGGGCGCTGACCGGGTTGCCGCCTACCGTCATGACGCCCGCCGACGCGAGAATCGTTCCCCATTTGGCACTGTCCCCCTGATAACAGATCACGTCCTCGAAGTCGGCCGGTTCACAGATGCTCTCCAATTCGGGTGGATCCCCGCCGGGAATGCCCGCTCCGCCGACGATTACCTGGTCAATGCGGAAGGGGGATCGATCGTAATCGCCGGAGAACCTGAGCTCGAGAGCGAGCTCTTCTCCGCGGGCGGAGAGGGCCCAGAAGCTTCCCCAGTCCTTAGGCCCTCGCCCCGTGATCGTCTCGATGACCCGTCCGGCGCCCGTGCGGAGCACCAGCGAATCGCCCGGCCGCAGGTTGACATCCACCATATGGGCTTTGAGGAAGCTTGCGTCCTTGACGAAGATCAGCTCGCTCCAGATCCGCTCCCTTCCTTCGCTGATCGCTTCTTGCAGCACCGGCACGACCTCGATCGGCCGGCTCTCGCCCACGACGGGGAGGGCGACGTTCGGCTCGGGCGTTTTCGCGTGCGCGGTCGGGTGAGCCAGAAGCGTCGCCAGAAGCAGAGCCGAAACCGGATGTGTCGCGTCGAGTCTTGGGAAGAGGTTCATTTTGGCTACCGATCGATCGGGTTGTTGTTTCTACTCGCAACCAGCATAGCCCCGAAACCGGCGGCCGTTTTCGATATTATCGCGGTGTGGATCTTGAAATCGGAAGCCTCACGAAACTGCTCGAGTCCCGCTGGGTGCTCTCCCTGGCCACCTCCGACCTCGATGGGCGGCCTTATGCAACACCGCTCTTTTACGCGATGGTCCCCCCGAAGGCGCTGCCGGCGGTTGGGGCTCCGCTTCTGCTCTTCGCGAGTCATACTCAGAGCAGCCACGGTGTCCACATCGGCGATCGCCCCTGTCCGGTGGCGGCCTCGGTGCAGCTCGAGACTAGAATCGTCGGACGAATTCGCGGGGCGCAGCTCCGGGGGTCGGCGCTTCCCGTGCGCCTCTGCGGAGATGCCATCTCTTGGGCGCTCCGGTCCGTCTATCTCCAGCGGCATCCCGTGGCCGCGGGCCTCCTCAGCGGCGATTCCGAAGAGGAGCTCTATCTGTTGGTCGTGAATTGGGCGAAGATGACCGACAACCGATGGGGAATCGGGCAGCACCGAAGCCGCGTATTCGATCCCGACTGGTCTCGCCTGAAGATCGCCACTTCTGCCTGACGACACGCCGCTATAATGGATGCTCCGCCTCTGATCTGCTGGAGAACCGAATGACGCGCCGACTCTGCTTGACCCTTCTTGCTTCCGCGGCCGCCCCGATTGCTCTTGCTACCGTGATCCGTGTGCCCAACAACTACACCCAGATCCAGGCGGCCATCGATGCCGCAGCCGACGGCGACCTCGTGCAAGTGACGGCCGGAACTTGGGGCCTGGAAATGAATAAGCGTGTCACCTCGCATCCCATCTTCGGGCCATCTTCG
>CAZFNT010000157.1:491-8472 GCA_964520315.1 uncultured Gemmatimonadota bacterium | reverse complement strand
TCGCCTCGCCCCCACTGGCAGCGGGCCGGCTGACGTCGCAAATTGACCGCTTACGCCGCGGCGAATCGATCGAAAGCGATCGACAACGGTCCGGATGGCGCGACCTATGAAGATGACAGCCGACCACCGGGACTTGATACTGAGCGCTGCGACATAGGGGCCTATGGCGGTCAACACAATATGTGGGATCCAGCGGAGGCCGATTCTTGCTTCGAGTACATCGAAGCGGTTGGAAACTGCAATCTATGAGATCTGCCCACGACAGAGCTCGCCGCCTCCGACTTTTGGGGACGGCGCGCTTCGCAATAGCGTGTTGCATCACGCCGTTTTCGCTTTCGAGCTCGGCTGTTGGGTACCCGGAAAATAGTGGCTGGCCGGTCGATTGGCAGGTCACGGGTGCTGCGCCTCTTGTTGCTGATCTCGATGGCGACGGGTTCGATGAGATCGTCGCTGGAGGACCATCCATTCGCCGCGAGATCGCCGTTTTCGAGCATGACGGAGCTATGGTGACCTCATCTCCCTGGGTGTTTCAAGAACGACCAGAGAAGTACATAGGCGGAGGCGATCTCGACAACGACGGCCGCATCGAGGCTGTCTTCGCCGAGTTTGAGCAACAAGGCGCGGGAAGACTGCATGTGATCGGTATCGATGGACAGGAACTGCCTGGCTGGCCTGCGACATTCGATCAACCTGTCGCCGCCGCAGTCACGCTTTTCGATTTCGATGGCGACGGTCGGTTGGAGGCGCTGTTCGCGACCTCTTGGGTGTGGGGGTACACGATGAGCCGATTGACCCTGCTCGATTGCCAGGGTTCGGTCTTGCCTGGCTGGCCGATCGAGTTGAGCGAATCGGTGCAGTCGGCGTTTGCGGTCGGCGACCTCGATCTGGACGGCGACATGGAGATCGTGACCGGCGGAGAGATCAATGGTGGCAATGGCGAAGCCTCAGTATTCGCCTTCAACCACGACGGCACTCCCTTCGCCGCAGAGCCCCGCCTGGCAACCCTCGACGCAGGCGTCGTCGGCACACCCGTCTCATTGGCGAACCTCAGCGGCGGCCCGGAGCCAGAGATCATCGCATGCGATTGGGACGGTCACATCCACGTCTTCGATAACCAAGGCGATCCGGTGGATGGATGGCCGCCAGTCGCCAACTTCGGCTACGTGGATGCGATGCCGGTTGCCCTGCGAAGTGCTCCCAACGAAGTGAGCGCACTCTGGTGCAACACCAACCCCTCCTACGTGCTCCTCTACCACGCCGACGGCACCCTCGACTCCCACTGGCCCTGGCTTGGGCCATGGAACATGCAATCACAGCTCATCGTCGGCGACATCGACGGCGACCCAGGCGTCGAAGCCTTCGCCGGCGGCTCGAACCCCTACGATTGGGCCTTCGAGCTGAACGGCAATGTGGTCAACGGCTGGCCCATCTGGACCGATTCGAACGATTTCGGCACCGGCATCCTCACCGATCTCGATCAGGATGGCGACACCGATATCGTCTTTCAGGGTTACGACGGAAGGATCCATGTCTACGACACTCCGGGTGTGTGGGACCACACGCGGATCCAGGCGTCGCGCTTCATGTACGACGATTGGCACACCGGCAATCCGGAAAAGTGTATCTACCGTGAGGCGGAGTCGGCAAACGCGCTCGGCGTCTGGCACGTGGCAGACGACACCACGGCCTGGGGCAATTCCTATCTCAAACGACAAGGCGGCAAGAGCGTTTCGGTCGCCCCGGACACCGTCGGCCAGGTGCTCTCCTACCGCGTCGAGATCCCGGAGTGGCGCGAGTATCAGATCTGGGCCCGAGTCCGCGGCGAGACCGCGAAAGCGGGCGCTCTGTCGATCTCGATCGACGGTCGCTCCGCGCCGCGCACCAAGCCGGCATCCGCCTCATCCCCCGGCTCATGGATCTGGCGCCGCGTGGCGATCGCCGTGCTCACCAAAGGGATCCACGAGTTCTCGCTCGGCCAGGCCCCGAACAACATCGCGATCGACCGCTGGTTGCTCACGACCTTCGATGAGTTCCCGGCGGTGAACGAGGCTCCGCATGATTGGTGAGACCCCGCCGACCCTAAAGGGGGGGGCAGCCGAGGGAGCGCGAGGCACGAAGTGCTCGATCTTCGGCATACTCAGGCTGCAAAGCTCGGTGGAACGTAGATGACGTCTGAGCTGTCCTTCGACATTCAGGGGGGCGGGCACGTGTGGCCGAACTCGACCTTCGGAAGGTTCACTCGGCGGTTCCCGCAGAAGCCTTCGCCTTCGCAATCGACCGATTCGTAGAGACCGTCACGGGCCGGTTGCTCGAACTCGGGCACACGGCAAACCCGCCGTCATGCCGAGGACACGGACGACGAAGCCATAGAGGCGACCGCCAAGGCGTACGGCGTGTCTCCGCTGGTGGTCATGACCCGACTCCCGACCAAGAGGCGCCTGCCCGCCGAGCGCCTCGGCGTCGTCCGACCGGCGCAGCCGCCCCGACTGACCATCGGTCCCCGCGGTCGCCCATGCTTGTCCAACGCGCTGCTGGCGACGGTGGCGGATCCTGGGGTCGCTCCTCTCTTGACTTCCCCGCGCCAGATCACTGTTCGCAACCCGTCCGCGGAGCTCGTGGAGGCTCTCCGCGCCGTGGCACACGAGCGTGGCGAAAGCCTCAACGCAACAATTCTCCACCTTCTGGGGGTAGCCCTCGGCGTCGATGAGCGCAGGCGGCGGCTCAAGCGATGCGCCAGTTGGACGGTTGAGGATCTCGAGGAATTCGAGGGCTCCCTTCGCGCCCAGCGTGTTGTGGATCCGAATCTCTGGGGCTGACTCGCGAGACCTTCAAAGGTGGTGCTCGATACTTCCGCCTACTCTCGCCTGCGTGCAGGGCACGAAGCGGTGATCGAATGTGTCGCTCGTGCAGCAACGGTTTTCTTGCCAACGACTGTTCTGGGCGAACTGGAGGCCGCTTTTCTGCTCGGCACTCGGTATCGCGAGAACAGCCTTGTCCTGGCTGAGTTTCTCGCTGAGCCCTTCGTCAGCGTGCTTCCGATTACGACGGGGGTCGCGCGGAAGTACGGAAGAGCGTTCTCTCAACTTCGCAAGGCTGGAACTCCGATTCCAGTGAACGACATTTGGATCGCGGCCGCGACGATCGATGCAGGGGCACACCTCGTGACTTTCGACCGGGATTTCGACCGTATGTCCGAGCTGGAGCATACGGTGCTGGGAGGTTGACCCCAGAGCGCGGCGTTCGCGAACGACTACGATCGATCACCCCCGGCCAAAGGCCTACCCCTCCAACACCAACCCCGCCAGCAGCTCCAAGCGAAAGGGCTCCTGCTCCATCAACTCCGGGCAATCTCCGAAGAGCTTGCGGAGATCGCTGATCAGCACGCCGGTTTCGGGTGGCATGCCGGTATCGATCAGACATCGCGCGATCCTCACGAACTCTTCTCGCAGCATGGTGCGGAAGGTCTCTTGGCTTCGGTCCACCTCGGCCACCTCCTTGAACTCGAAGTACTCGCGAATGTTCTGGGCCGGTTTCAAGATCAGCATCGGGTTCCCGTCCTGGTCCGGCTCGAGGCGCCCCCGCACGGTTGCTTCGAAGAACATCGGTGAGAGATCTTCGTGGGCGATGTTCCAGAAGCGCTCGTAGGGTCGATGCGTGAAGAGCTCGACTTCGCCTCTGTCGGTGATGGCGATGGCGAAGATGCAGCCGCGCTGGTCGGCGTCGGATGTGCGGAAGTCGCCCAGAATCAGGTCCCCGTACATCGGCTCCTCGGACGAACGCCCCTCGGAGCCCGACCGCTTCTCGCTCGCGCCCACTTCCTTTCCGTGGGACTTGTCCGCAGTTTCCAGAGCCGGCAGCATCCGCCGTTCGACCTCGAACTTCTCGCACTTCGATCGGCGGGTCGGAGGAGCCTCGGCGCCGGGAAGGCGGGGTAGGCGAACGGTGATCGTCGTCCCTTTGCCCTCTTCGCTCTCGATGCTCAGCTCGCCGCCGAACTGGGAGATCGTCTGCCTGACGAACACGAAGCCGAGTGAGTGCAGCTCTCCGTCCAACGATTCCTTGTCGGCCAGAAGCTGTTCGGCCTTGGTCGGGGAGATGCCGGCGCCGTTGTCGCTTACCCTCAGCACGACGTGGGCGCCGTCGACGACCTCGCTGATCGTGATGACCCCGAAGCGATTGCCGCCCATCGCGTCCACCGCGTTCATCACGAGGTTGAAGTACATTCGCCGAAAGCGGTGGCGATTTCCCTCTACGACGGCCGGGTCGAGGCGGTCGATCTGCAGCTCGATGCGGGCAAGGCCCTTTTCCGACACGTAGCCGTAGATGACATTTCGAGTGAAGTCCTTGATGTCGTGGGCGATGTCGAAGCGCTCGCTGACATACTTCGCGATCTGCTCTTCGAGGAAATGCTCGATGCGGTAGTAGACACCGCAAACCCAGTGAAGGCAGTTTCGGTAGTGCCGCTGCGATTGAACCGAGCGCGACTCGTCGGGCAGGAACGACATCACCTTGTCGAATCGACCCCAAAGCGGGTTCAGGATCAACTCGCAGATTTCGTATGTGCCCTCGATATGCTTCTTGCCCGCCAAGAGGATCGTTCGGTCGGGGGAGAAGCTAGTGACCGCGTTGCAGTACTCCTGATGGGCGCGCCGCACATCCGCCGCCTTCTGCTTGAGCTCTTGCAGGTCTTCGCCGTGAATGGCCTGTGCCTGGTCGATGCTGTAGAGCTCGAGATCTGTGTTGAGCGTGACGTGGAAGTGGATCACCTCGTTGATGAAGCGCTCCACGCGCAGATCGTGGATGAGGAACTTGAGCTCGGCGACCTCTCTCTTGAGGCCTCTCTCGAAATCGGTCATGGCGCTTTCGGGCTCGTTTCGAGCGGGGGCGTGTATGACGACGTGTCGCGCCCACAGGATAGTCCCATTCGACGCCGCCGAAACGACGAACTCGTTTTTCGTACGAGGATTCCATGCTGCATTGCGCTATTCTTGTCGCCTCATAGATTCCGACCTAATTGGCCAAGGAGCCCCGCCATGTCGACGCTAAAAGAAACCCTCTTCAACAAAATCGAAGAGCACAGGTCGCGGACCACGCGACTTCTCAAGAAACACGCGGATACGAAGGTGGGTGAAGTAACGATCGGCCAGGCGATCGGCGGCGCGAGGGGTGTCCGCTGCCTGGTGACCGACATCTCCTACCTCGACCCGATGGAAGGCATTCGTTTTCGCGGCAAGACGATTCCCGAGACCTTCGAAGCTCTCCCGAAAGTGCCGGGCAGCGACTACCCCTATGTCGAGGGGTTCTGGCATTTCATCCTGACCGGTGAGGTGCCCACCATCGAGCAGGCGCAGGCGGTAGCCGCCGACTTCAAGACACGCTCTCAGGTGCCCCAGTACGTGTTCGACGTGCTCCGCGCCATGCCCCGCGATACCCACCCGATGACGATGTTCTCCGCCGCGATCCTGGCGATGCAGCGCGAATCGGTCTTCGCCGAGCGCTATCGCCAGGGCATGAGCAAGATGGAGTTCTGGGATCCGACCTACGAGGACTGTACGAATCTGCTGGCGAAGCTCCCCCAGATCGGCGCCTACATCTACCGCATGAAGTTCAAGGGCGATACACCGATCGCGTCCGATCCCGAGCTCGACTTTGGTGGCAACTTCGCCCATATGATGGGGATCGATGCTCCCTACGACGACGTGGCGCGAATGTACTTCATCCTCCACTCCGATCACGAGTCGGGGAACGTCTCGGCTCACACCGTGCATCTGGTCGCGTCGGCCTTGTCCGACTGTTACTACGCTCTTTCCGCCGGCCTGAACGGGCTAGCCGGGCCGCTCCACGGCCTGGCCAACGAGAACGTGCTGCGGTGGACCCAGAACTTCATCGCGGAGCTGGGTGACAAGGAGCCTACCGAAGAGGTGATCAAGCAAGCCCTTTGGGACACGCTTAACAGCGGCCAAGTCATTCCCGGCTACGGCCACGCGGTTCTGCGGAAGACCGATCCGCGTTATGTCTCGCAGATGGAGTTCTGCGAGAAGAATCTTCCGGACTACCCGCTCTTCAAGGTGATCAACACGATCTACAAAGTGGCGCCCCCTGTGCTGATGGAGCACGGTAGGGCGAAGAACCCGTGGCCGAACGTCGACGCTCAGTCGGGCGTGATTCAGTGGTACTTCGGCGTGACCGAGTACTCCTTCTACACGGTGCTCTTCGGCATCGGTCGGGCGATCGGCACCTTGGCGAACATCACCTGGGACCGCGCTCTCGGCTACCCGATCGAGCGGCCGAAGTCGGTCACCACGGCGATGTTGGAAGAGGTCGCGGGCATCACGGGATAGCCCCGCGAAACATGCGATACTCCGCGGCGAGAGGCGTTTCGGTCCCCTCGCCGCGGCGGTCTCCGGCGGTGGCTACCGCCGCGTGATCGAGAGCGTGCGCGGCTTGGCCCTTTCAGACTTCGGGATTCTCACTTCGAGCAGTCCGTTATGGAACTCGGCGGTCGCGCTCTCGGCATCGACGCCATCGGGCAGGCGGAAGCTGCGGGTGAAGGCGCCCTGCTGGCGTTCGACCCTGTGGTAGGTCGTTCCTTCGTCTTCGCTCCGCGTCTCCATCTCTCCCTTGATGGTGAGCAGCCCGTCCTCGACCGTCACCTCGACGCTCTTCTCGTCGAAGCCTGGGATTTCGACGACGACACGGTGCGTATCGGCGTCTTCGATCACGTCGGCGCGGGGCAGTGTCGTGCGGCGCGAGGCGAGCGGGTGAAGTTGCGCACCCCACAGATCGGCGAAGAAGCGGTCGAAGTCGTTGCGGAGGGCGGGGGTTCTGGGTGTGCAGGCCGTGAGCGTCATGGCGGGTCTCCTCGGTTCTTTCCAGGGAAGGTGGCGGGCATCGCCACCGCGGCGGCACCCCACAGAGCAACCGGTGTGCCAGAAGGCGAAGCGCAGTGGTGCAATCGCTGCTAAGCTGTTGATATGGAAGGGTCGAGAAGTGGCGGCCGGAGCGACGCCTCGATCCACGGAGTCCAGAGAAGAGCCCCTTAAGGCGGTCCCGCATGACAAAACGGCAGCTTTTCTGCCATTATGGCGCCACTGATGACACGCGGCTCCTCGCCAGAGTCCCACGATGACCGCTCTGATCGCTAATCTCGAGCGAACCCTAGCGGACCACGTACCCCTCGATCTGGCCGAAGCTCACGCCGAATTGCGCCCGGCGGCCGTGCTCGTGCCTATCGTGGAGCGGGCCGGGATCCCCCATCTCGTCTTCACGCGGAGAACTTCAACCGTCGCACATCACAAGGGTCAGGTCTCATTCCCCGGAGGGCGATTCGAGGAGGGCGACGGCGACCTGCTTACCTGCGCGCTTCGCGAGGCCGAGGAGGAGGTGGGGATTCGAGACGTTCGGGTGCTCGGCGCGCTCGACCAGATGGCGACGCCTTCGGGATTCCGCGTTGCCCCCTTCGTCGGTGTTGTGCCCTCAGGTCTGTCTTACTCACCTCAGATCACCGAGGTCGAGAGCGTTATAGAGATTCCCTTCAGCGCGATCGAGGACGACTTCGGCCTGAGAGATGTCGAGTGGCGGGGGGGGCGCATAGAGTCGTACGCGGTCGAATGGGAAGGCGTGTTGGTGTGGGGCGTGACGGGGTGGATCTTGCGGGGCTTCTTGCGGCATGCGGTGGGGGAGGGGGGATGAGGTCCCCGCTTAGCTTCTAGCACCGCTCCCCGATCCGATACACGCATCGCGAATCGCCACCCAGAAAGTGTTCGACCCGTTCGACACTGATATCGCCGCCGAGGGTGGCTTGGCGGTCTTCTTGGCGTCGTTGTTCATGGGGTCTCCTGCCGGTCGGTGAATCGCGGCGAGCACGCAACAATTTGTAAAGCCCAGTCGATATGAAGTCATCATGACTGTTTTGGCAAGAGGGGTGATCCCGCCCGCTCGATATCGTTGACGGGCTGTCCCTATAAGTGGTGCCCCGACG
>CAZFNT010000157.1:0-481 GCA_964520315.1 uncultured Gemmatimonadota bacterium | reverse complement strand
TTCGACTCCGACCATGCTGATCGCGTCAGGGGTGATTCCACGAGGAGGACTTCATGCTTCGACCCCCCCGATTCCCTTTTTCGAGCCACATCGAACACTCGCACCACCACTCTTCGCATTTCCCTCGCGGGCATGTTCGCCCTCGCGGTGACGTGGGCCGGGTCGAGTCTCGCGTGGACGATCCACGTGCCGGCCGACATGCCGACGATCCAGGCCGCGATCGACACGGCCGCCGCGGGCGATACCGTCATGGTGCATCCTAGCGACTACGCCGAGTCGATCGATTTCGCGGGCAAGGCGATCGTTGTGACCGGGACGGCGCCGGAAGAGCTCGACACTGTCAGGGGGACCGTCGTCGATGCCGGTGGCGTCGCTCCGGTGGTGAGCTTTCGCTCCGGAGAGGACGAAGCCGCGGTGGTCGCGGGTCTCACCTTGACCGGTGGACGGGGCACGCCCTTCGGTGGGGGAGTCCACTGCGATG
>CAZFNT010000156.1:8139-8489 GCA_964520315.1 uncultured Gemmatimonadota bacterium | reverse complement strand
TGCCTCAATCGTGCAATCCTCGCCGTAGGCTGCGACTACGCCTCCGGTTGCACTCGGTCGGATCGGCCGAATCTGACCCAAATCTGGGCGCGATCTGACACGTTTATTCATTTCCAGGCCCTTAGGGTCGGCCATTTCGAGGATCCGCGATTGAGGCGCGACCGGAGACGGCCCGATCAACCAAGCGCCAAACCGAAAACAGATGCCAAAAAGCTGGGCCCATAGGGCCCGCGAGAGGGCAAAACCCCGCTCTCCGCGCTCAGATTTGGGTCGGATCCGGTCGCAACGATTGAGCGAACCCGGAGGAATATCCGGAGGCTATTTCGAGGATTCGCGATTGAGGCGCGACC
>CAZFNT010000156.1:0-8129 GCA_964520315.1 uncultured Gemmatimonadota bacterium | reverse complement strand
CCCACTGCCCACAAGCTTTTTGGCGAAGGGATCGCTCTTCTCGTCGGGTGCTTCCTCGCCGTCCCCGGTGCCTTCACCACCGGTCGCCTCTGTTTCCTCAGTGTCCGTTTCCGCATCCACCAACGCCTTCATGCGGGACTCCAGCCGCTCTCGCGCCTCCGGTGGGAGCTCGAGCTCATCGGAGAGACCGCGGAACATCTCTCGCATCATCGAGACGCTCGTTCCCCACTCCGAGACCCGGAAGTCGTTCTTCTCTTGGAGCTCCTTCTTCTTTTGGAGCTCCTTCTTCGCTTGGGCCTCCGCTTTCGCGCTCGCGCGTTTCTGAAGGGGCGCGGTGCGAGCGGGTTCCGCTCGGCGGGGTTCCGGCGTTGCCGGTTTCCGCGACTTCGGTTTCGAGCCCATCTGCCCCACGGCTGCCGCGGCCAAGCGCACGAAGAGAATCATGACCGCGCAAGGCAGGATGAGTGTGGCGAAGACCGAGACTAGATCGAATGACATGTGGACCCCAAACACCGGCTTCAAGAAAGAAGCGTTCTGTGTCAGGATCGGCAGATCGGATCGGGCTCATCTACCGGGAGCGGGATCCGTTCTCTCTTTGCACATCCGCGGGTCGATCCCATGCATGATTTTCTCGAGCTTTGGCGGAGCGGAGACCGAGTTCTGCTGATCGACGGCGGCTGTGGCGCCGAGCTCTCACAGCAGGGGATCGGAGTCGGTCCGCCGCTGTGGTCCGCCTCCGGTGTTCATCGGGCTCCCGGTGTGGTCAGGGAGATCCATCGTTCCCATGTGGAAGCGGGCGCCCAGCTCATCACCGCTCTCACCTTTCGGACCCATCGGCGCTCGCTGGAGCGGGTAGGTCTGGTCGGCTGTTCACTGCGGCTCACCTGCACCGCGGTGCGTCTGGCCCGCGAAGCGGTCGAGGCGGCATCTCCCGAACGCACGGTGCTGGTCGCCGGCTCCCTCTCGCCCTTGGAGGACTGTTTTCGGGCCGATCTGGTTCCCGATGCGGAGGAGGCGTTGGCCGAGCATCGCGAACGAGCCAACGAGTTGGCCTTCGCGGGAGTGGATCTCGTATTGGCGGAGACCTTCAACAGCCGCGCAGAGGCCGAGATCGCGATGTCGGCCGCGCACGAGGCCGGTCTTCCGGTGATAGTCAGCTTCACCCTGCGCCGCGACGGCCGGCTGCCATCGGGGGAGTCGCTCCGTGATTGCGCGCGCGCGATCGTCTCGGCGAAACCGCTGGCGATCGGAGTCAACTGCTGCCTGCCCTCGGTCGTGGGCACCGCGGTCGCCGTGCTGCTCGAGGAGTGCCGGGGGACCAGGATCGCGGTAGGCGCCTACCCCAACGCGGGTGCGTCGTTGGGACGCCAGGGCTGGAGCTTCTCTCACACCTCACCCCCATCGGTGCTCGCCGAATCCGCCCTGCCTTGGGTCGAGGCCGGAGCGCGGTGGGTGGGGGGATGCTGCGGGGCCACGGCGGGGCATATAGGAGCCCTGGAGCGCGCGCTGCGAGGGCGACTCATGGCGGGGTAGACGGACCTTAGGGTCCGGAAAGAAACAAACGTGCCACCTCGCATCCCATCTTCGGGCCATCTTCGACCGATGCCTCAATCGTGCAATCCTCGCCGTAGGCTGCGACTACGCCTCCGGTTGCACTCAGTCGGATCGGCCGAATCTGACCCAAATCTGGGCGCGATCCGACACGTTTGTTTCTTTCCGGACCCTTATCGACACGGCCGCGGAAACCCCGGGAGGACCCGCACACAGGCCGGCTGGTTGCCGTCACACTCGGCCAGGCATGCCCAGCAGCCCCGCTCCTGGCGAGCTTCCGACCCCGCTAGCCTCCTCACTGCGGCCCGAAAGGGGGCGGATCGGTCGAATCGAGGTCGACGCGGAGCGGGTCGGGCAGGGTGTAGCGGAGCTCGACGCTGGCGATGTAGGGAAGACGAGTCGACCTTTCTCCCCATATATGTCGCGAGTGTAGAGCGTATGCCGCAGCGGGGGCCCGACCGGCACGATCGTCTTGCCCTTCCACGACCAGGGGCGCAGATTCAGATCGGCACGGCCGTGACCGGCATTCTCATCGGCCAGGTGCAGCATGCCACCCGCGGGGCCGAACCCGGCGATCCAGCGCGAAACCGATCGCCGCCGCACCAGGCCCGTGTGAAGTTGACAGCCCCCGACACCAGGCCCGCGTGAGGCTGAAATCGACGACGGCAGACTGGCGCGAAGTTGAAAGTCGCCACACCAGCCCGGGCCGAAATTGTGCTTCGCGGCGAATCGGCGGATTCGCCGACCGATGTACGACGACTTACGAGACCGAACCGACCGCAACCGGCTGAAACTCCCAACTTCACCCGACCCTGCCGTCGTCGATCGCAACTTCACGCGGGTCTGCCGTGCCCCTTAGGGTCGGCGAAGCGGATCCGCGCCCGGCCGTATGTCGAAGCGCCAGTGCGGCGCCTGAAGTCCCGACATGGGGCGTCCGAGGGCGCCGTGTGTGCGGCGGATCCTGGGTGGGGTGCGCTGAGAAGTGGTTCTTCGCCGGCACGCAGGGCGGGAACTTCGATGGAGCGGAGCCGCTGGGCATGCCTGGCCACGAAACACGGCCGCTCGCCCGCCAGTGCGCAGTCGTCCCCCATGGCCTTGTCGAAATCTCAGAGGATAGAACCAGTGCTTTTTTTCTCCGTAGGCACCGGTTAGCATCGCGGCTTTCAGTTCCGATGCCTGCGAGCCGATGATCAATCCGTGGTCCTGGAAGCCAGACCAGCTCACCGCCATGAGTCAATGAAACGCTCGCGCACGCTGCAATCCACAGTTCGCGACCACCATGGGACGGTGCGTCGGCCCGAAATCTGAATCGCCACGAGAGGGTTTGAGTTGAAACGAATCGCCCGCGCCGCGTCAGCCGCGGCCCTTCTCGGCCTTGTCATCCCCTTGCCCGCGACCGCGTATGTCGGTCCCGGTGCCGGGTTTGCGTTCGCTGGTTCCCTTTTCTTCTTCCTGGGTGCGGTGCTTCTGGCGCTGGCGACGATCCTCTTCTTCCCGATCCGAATGGCGTGGATCGCGCTCAAACGCCGCCGGAAGGGGACCGGGCAGGCGATGGTCCGCCGCGTCATAGTCGTGGGCTTCGATGGGCTCGATCCCGATCTCGTCCAGAAATACGCCGCGGAAGGCAGGATGCCGAACTTCGCGCGTTTGGGCGAGCAGGGCTTCTCTTCCAAACTGACAACGACATTCCCCTCGATCTCGCCCGTTGCCTGGTCCTCTTTCATCACCGGTTGCAGCCCCGCAAAACACAACATTTTCGACTTCCTGGCCAGGGATCGTCGCACCTATCTGCCCGACCTCTCTTCCGCCCAGATCACCGCACCCAAGAAGGTGTTGAAGCTCGGCAAGTATCGTATCCCACTCGAGAAACCGGGGATCAAGCTGCTGCGCAAGGGGAAGTCGTTCTGGAGGCAGCTCGGCGAGCACGGCGTCTTTTCAGCCATTTTGCGGGTCCCTATCACCTTCCCGGCCGAGGAATTCGACGGCGTGCAGCTCGCCGCGATGTGCGCGCCCGACCTCAAGGGCACCCAGGGCAGCTTCACTTCGTTCAGCACCAATCCCGAGGACTCGGCCACCACCGGCGGGGAGCGGATCAAGATCTCGCGCGAGGGCGACGTCATCAAGGGGGCGATTCCGGGACCGGCGAACTCCCTGGTCGAAGGGAGCCCCCAGCTCGAGATCCCTTTCACGATCAAGGTCGATTCGGCGCGGCAGAGCGCCGTGGTGGAGCTCGGTACCGGTGAGACGATCCACCTCGAGAAGGGGAGATATTCCGACTGGGTTCGGCTCAGCTACAGGGCGGGGCTCGGGCAGAAGGTCCACGGCATCGCCAGGCTTCTGATCACTTCGATAGAGCCGACCTTCAACCTCTACATGACTCCGATCAACATCGATCCGGAGAACCCCGCGCTGCCGATCTCGCACCCTCTCGTCTATTCGATCTACCTCTCCAAGGCGCTCGGGTCGTTCGCAACGCTCGGTCTGGCCGAGGACACGTGGGCGCTCAACGAGCGGGTCATCAACGAGGACCAGTTCCTGGAGCAGACCTATCTGATCCACGAGGAACGAGAGAAGATGTTCTGGTCTGAGTTGGACAAGGTGCGCAAGGGGCTGGTGGTCTGTGTTTTCGACGCGACCGATCGCATTCAGCACATGTTCTACCGCTTCATCCAGGACGGCCACCCGGCCGCCCGCGGATTCGATCGCGAGAAGTACGCGCACACCATTCGCGGTATCTACGAGCGGGCCGACAAGCTGGTGGGCGAGGTGCTCGATCGACGCGAGGACGATGAAGAGCTATTCGTGCTCTCCGACCACGGCTTCAAGAGCTTCCATCGGGGACTCAACGTCAACAGCTGGCTAAGGGATCAGGGTTACCTAGTGTTGCGTGAGGGCAAGACCGAGGGGTGCGACTGGTTCGTCGATGTCGATTGGGAGAAGACGCGCGCCTTCGGGCTAGGATTGGCGGGGCTCTTCCTCAACATCAAGGGCCGCGAGTCGAAGGGGATCGTCGAACCCGGCGAAGAGGCCAAGGCTCTCAAGGCCGAGATCATCGAGAAGCTGCGCGAGCTCAAGGATCCGGATTACGACGACGAACGGGTCGTAGTCGACGCGTGGGACCGTGACGATTGCTACGGTCCCGGGCCTTTCGTCGAGAACGCGCCCGATGTGCTGATCGGGTACAACAAGGGGTACCGTGTGTCTTGGGAATCGGTGACCGGCAAGATCCTCGAAGAGGCTCTGGTGGACAACACGAAGGCATGGAGCGGTGATCATTGCATCGATCCGCGCCTGGTGCCCGGCGTGCTCTACAGCACTCGCAAGCTGGACTGCGAGAACCCCCGTATCATCGATCTGGCCCCCACGGTGCTTGAGCTCTTCGGTGTCGCGAAGACGCCGCAGATGGAGGGGCTCTCGCTCCTGGGGCCGACCCGAATCGATCCTACGCTGCTCCCGAGCGGAAAGCCGATCGATTCTCGAACCGCAAATGTGTAGTTACAAACAGAACCGGAGCGGGGCGGAGACAGTTCTAGTCCGCCGTCCGGGAAAAGGTAGCAGCATCGTGAGTAAAGGTACAAAGCTCGCTCTTCTCCTCGCCGGCTCAGTCATCGCCGTCTCCGGCGCCGCGTCAGCGCAGAAGGTCTTTCTGCTCGGCGTCGACGGCTGCGATCCGAACTTGCTGCGGCAGTACATGGATGAAGGCCTTCTGCCCAACTACAAACGCCTGGCGGACGGGGGCAGCTTCATGCCCTGCGAGACCACCATGCCTCCGCAGAGTCCCGTGGCGTGGTCGAGCGTGATCACCGGGCTCGATCCGGGCGGCCATGGGATCTTCGACTTCATCCACCGCCGACCTCAGAGCTACCTGCCCTTCTTGTCGACCTCGGAGGCCAGGGCCGCGGAGAACACGGTAGAGCTCTTCGGCTACACACTTCCCGTTCCCCTCTACTCCACCCCGGCCGAAACGGTGAATCTCCGCCAAGGAGTGCCCTTCTGGGACTATGTCGCGGAGGCTGGATTCGAGACGACGATCTTCAAGATGCCGGCCAACTACCCGCCGAGCGAGTTCGGCACGGGCCGCGCGATCTCCGACATGGGAACGCCCGACGTTATCGGCACCTACGGCACGTTCAGCTACTACACCGACGTCGACACGAAGAAGCCGGTGAAGGAGATCTCAGCCGGCAACATCCATCGCGTAGAGATTGTGGACGACTACTTCGAAGCCGAGATCCTCGGACCGCCGGATTCCTTTCGATCCGACAGTCACGAAACGCCTTGCCGCTTCGAGACGATCCTGGACCGCGCGAGCAAGACCGCCGCGATCACCGTCGGCGACGAGCGCGTGCTCTTGCGCGAAGGGGAGTGGAGCGACTGGGTCGTCATTCCCTTCGAGTTTTCGTTGATGCAGAGCATGCAGGGGATCGCCCGATTCTACTTGCAAGAGGTCTCGCCGAGTTTCCGTCTCTACGTCTCCCCGGTCAACTTCGACCCTTGCGCCGACGCGGGCTCTACGACGACGCCTTCCGACTACGCCGAAGAGCTTTGCGAGAAGCTCGGGCGCTTCTATACCCAGGGCATGCCCGAAGAGACGAAGGCGCTCGAGGGGTGGATCTTCAGCAATGAAG
The DNA here is from genome assembly GCA_964520315.1 of uncultured Gemmatimonadota bacterium. Lineage (GTDB taxonomy): Bacteria. The sequence goes on along the minus strand of CAZFNT010000156.1, from coordinate 1,950 downwards.
AGTTCTTGCAGCAGCGGCGCATCGTGTTCGACGAGCGGCTCTTGCAGCTCGAGGTGGTGCTCGATGAGTATCGCGATCGGCAGAAAGGGATGACTTTCTTCTACTTCGGTTCGGTCGACCAGACCTCGCACATGATGTGGCGCACGATGGACGAGTCCCATCCTGCTCGACTGCCGGAAGACGAGGCGACCGCATCGGGGATCCGCGACACCTACGTGCTGAGCGACGCCGCGATCGGCAAGGTGCTCGATGCCGTAGGGGACGACGGCACCCTGATACTCATCTCCGACCACGGCTTTTCGCCCTGGCACCGCTCCGTGCATCTGAATACTTGGCTCAAGGACAACGGCTACCTGACCGTTACCAACCCCAACAGCTACGGTGAAGGGGAGTTTCTTTCAGAGGTGAACTTCTGGAAGACCAAGGCGTACGCGATCGGCATCAACAGTCTCTACATCAACCAGCGCGGGCGCGAAGGCAAAGGCACCGTGAGCGCGGGCGCGGCGAAAGACGCATTGACGAAGGAGCTGGTGGAGAAGCTCGAGGCCGCTCTCGATCCAGAAACCGGCGCCCGCGTTTTTGAAAAGGTGTACCGACGTGAGGATATCTACCACGGTCCTTATGTCGAAAACGCTCCGGATCTCCTGGTCGGTTACGGCTGGGGCTATCGTGGCTCCGACGAGTCGGCGAAAGGGCAGGTCGTAAACGGGGCTTTCGTGTCGCCGAACGACGACAAGAAATGGACCGGTGACCACTGTGTGGACTACACGCTGGTGCCGGGAGTCATCCTGAGCAACAGGAAGATCAAGAAGAGCGATCCCTCACTTGTCGATATCGCTCCGACGGTTCTCTCGGAGATGGGCATTGCGGTGCCTTCCGATATGGTCGGAGAATCGATCTTTTAGATTTCATTCGGCGGTGAGCCGCCGCAACGAGGAGAAGAACATGTTTGGCGGAACCAAGATCAAGATCGACAAAGACCTGCTCGACAAGGCCGAGAAGGCCGCGAGCGTCGGTGGCTACGCTTCGGTGGGCGAGTTCATCCACCATGTGCTCGAGCGAGAGCTCTCGCACTTCGACGATGCCGCCTCCGACGAGGAGATCAAGGCCAAGCTCAAGGGGCTAGGCTACATCAGCTAGATTTTCGATTCGAGCAGCCCTTGGAGGGGCGGCTCGGGCATGTGAGAATGGACCATGGCTCTTGTCGCGAACCTGATGACCCCCCTATTCGACCTGCTCTTCCTTCCTTTCGGCTGGTCGGTTCTGACGGGGATCACCGTGTGGTCGATCGTCATGGGGGTCGTTTTTCTCAAAGCGTACGCCCTGGCGACGAATCAGCCCGCGATCAAAGATGTGAAGCGGCGCATGAGCGCAGCCGTTCTCGAAGTGCGTCTCTTTCAGCAAGATATCGCCGTGCTATTGCGAGCGCAGGGCAAGCTCTTCGCCGCGGTCGGCGGCTACACCTGGCAGGCCGGCCGCTCGATCGTGCTCCTGCTCCCGGTCGCGCTCCTGCTGATCGCGCAGTTCGTCATTCGCTGGGATGTGCTGCCGCTCACTCCGAACACCACCACCGAGGTGACCGTGCGGATGGGTGAAGATGCCCCTCGCGCGACTCAGGCGCCCTCGCTCAGCACCAGCTCAGGTCTAGAAGTCGAGGGTGATCCCTTCCGTGTGGAACGGACCGAGTTCGTCTACAAGATCAAGACCCGAAGGGGCGGAGCGCATGAGCTCACGCTCACCCATGGCGACGAAGAGATCACGATGCCGATCTATGTCGGCGCGTCGGATACTCCAAAGCGGCTCTACCACAGAATGGCCAAGAACAACTTCGAAGACGATTTCCTCTATCCGGGTGGGCCGCGCTTCGACGCCGATTCTCACTTCGATATGGTCGAAGTCAAATACCCCCATGTGGAATCGGTGCTCGGCGTGGGGAGTTGGGGTGGGCTG
>CAZFNT010000155.1:0-8521 GCA_964520315.1 uncultured Gemmatimonadota bacterium | reverse complement strand
GCAACATGTCCGACAACGAACGTGTGACGGAGATCCTCGAAGAAGGCATCGACCGCGACTCTCAGATTTTCGAGTGTCGGCCAATCGACCGGGCTCTCCCCCACTATCTCGATGCCGTGCACGACGCCGAGCAGATAGGTCTGCTTCGCTTCGGGACCCAGCCTGCGCCAGGCCGCGCGCGGCTCTCCACCCCGCACATCGATCCGCTTCTCCGCGTGGCAGACCACCGCCGCCGCAAGTGAGAGCGACATCGCCAAGCGCGATCGCCACGTCATGGCGAGGCCTCCGGAGCGTCGATCCAGTCGGCCAGGAAGAGATTGGTCTCGCCTCGGAGCTCGTTGTTTCGGTTCGAGCCCCAAACTAGCGATCGGCCGTCGGGGCTGAACATCGGGAACCCGTCGAAGCCTTCTGCGTGCGTGATCCGCTCGGGCTCTCCCCCATCTAGCCCAACCATGTAGAGGTCGAACTCGCGACCCCCTTCGGAGCCTCGATTCGAGCTGTAGATGACTTTCTGGCCGCTGGGATGGAAGTAGGGGCCGAAGTTCGCCGCGCCGTCGTCGGTCAGGGGAGTGGGTTTGCCGCCATCGGCATCCATCACGTAGATCTCGAGATGGCTGGGTCGAACCAGATCGACCGCGAGCAGTCGGCGGTAGTCCTCAAGTGCGGCGCCCTTTGGCCTGGAGGCTCTGAATACGATCTTGCTGCACTCGCTGTCGAAGAAGGCGCCGCCGTCGTAGCCAGGCTCGAAAGTGAGCCGCCGCAAGTCGCTCCCGTCCTCGGCCATGCTGTAGAGCTCGATGTCGCCGTCGCGGGTCGAGGTGAAGACGATCCGCCCGCCCTTATGACACCAGGTGGCTTCGGCATCGTAGCCCGGCGCGACCGCGAGCGGAGCCGGCTCGTCGCTGCCGTCCGCGGCCCGCATGAAGAGATCGTACGAGGTGTAGAGGGGCCAGACATAACCCTGGGAATGGTCGGGGACCGGCGGACACTCGTCACCCCCCGCACGAGTCGAGGCGTAGATCACGCGCTTCCCCTCGGGCCAGTCGAAGTAGCCGCAGGTGGTGCGCCCGCTTCCTGTGGAGATCGGGCGGGTCCGGCCGGTCGCGATGTCGTAGATGTAGATACGGTCGCAACCGCCGGCCTCTTTTTCGGCGCGGCTGGTGGCCTGATAGATGAGAGTCTGGCCGTCGGGGGAGAAGTAGGCTTCGGCATTCTCTCCACCGAAGGTGAGCTGCCGGATATTGTTCAAGTGAACTTCGTTCTCGTGGAAAAGAGGTGCGGAACTGTGGGGTAAGCGCGAGTGGCGGTAAGCGTGCGCTCTGGTTTCGTGGCCTTCGCCGGTCGAATCTACATCCCCCCCAAGAATGGATGTTCGACTCTTCTCGGTGGATGCGCTCCGGTGTTGCTCCTGGGCCCGCTCTGAACGGCTCCCGAGGGTCAGGGGGAATGTTCGGCGTTGCCCCCGGCGAATCACTACGATCGGCACGTTCTCGCCCGGCGCTCTCCTGCGCAGCTCGTAGGCGTAGTCGCCGATGTCGCCGATCTCGATCCCTTCGAGCTCGACGACGCGGTCTCCAGCCCGAAGGCCGGCCTTTTCGGCTGGGGAGCCTGCGCGCACGCCCGAGATCGCGACGCCCGTTTCGGCGCCCGCGAAGGCTGCGTAGTCCGGGATCGTTCCGATCGAAGCTCCGCCGCTCCTTCGATCGCCGACGATCGGGTCGGGACGCTCCTCGTGCGCGAGGCGCGGGCGGGGAGTCGCCGTCGCTGCTCGAGCCGTCAGAGCCGCCGCCAGCTCGGCCACGCGCGCGCCTCCGGTCGCGTTGATGAGCTTGGCGTCGTCGGCGGGGCTGTGATACTCGGCGTGCGCGCCGGTGAAGAGCTGCACGCCGGGGATGCCGCGCTCGAAAAACGATGCCTGATCGCTCGGCGCGTAGGCGTCGCCACCACGCACCAGGCGAAGGCCGGGAGCGACCTCTTTCTCGTCGAGCCAGCGCCCCCAAGCCGTGGAGCTTCCGGCCCCGAGAACCACGAGCCTGTCGCCGGTGAGCCGACCGACCATGTCCAGGTTGATGATCGCCGCCGTCTGCTCGATCGGGTGGGGTGGGTGATTCACGTAGTGCGCCGATCCGAGCAGGCCGATCTCCTCGGCGCTGAAGGAGACGATGACTACACCGCGATGAGAATCGGCCGAGGCCAGATGGTGCTCGAGGCGACCCGCTGCCAGGAGGAGGGCGGCGACACCGGAGGCGTTGTCATCGGCTCCATTGTGGATCGCCTCGACGCCGGGCGTCATCGATCGAGGACCGCCCCGGCCGAGGTGGTCGTGGTGCGCGCTCAGCACGACCCACTCCGGCGCCAGCTCACCGGTGCCGGGAAGCGCGAAGACTATGTTGCGGCAAGGCGTCATGGTGAGGTCGAGACGCAGATCGCCGCGTGCGCGAAGCCCGGGCAGCGCTCGGGTCGCGGACTTCAGGGTGGAGTCGATCCGCACCTGCTCGGCGGCGAGATCGAAACCGAAGGGGCGAAGCCACTGCTCGGCCGCTTCGCGGGTCAGGGCGAGGATCGGCAGCGCGGCGGGCGGGCCTTCCGCCTGGGTCAGCCTCGGCAGGAGGTCTGGGGACTTGGCGAGAGGGCCGTCGACGAGGATGAGGGCGGTGGCTCCACGGTCGGCGAGAGCGTCCGCCTTGAAGCGGATAGCCGACTCCGGAACCGGGCGTGCTCCGCCCAATGGCGAAGCGGCGTCGTTCTCGCGGGGCTCGAAACGGAAGGCGAGCACGACGCGGCCCTCGAGCTCGGCGTCGGCGAGGTCGTCGTAGCTCAGATCCGGGGCGTGAAGGGCGTAACCCGCGAAGACGACCGGGCCGTCGAATCGCCCCGATCCGGAGATCGGGAAGGGCGCCCAGTCGCGCTCCAGCTCGAGCGATCTCTCCCCCTCCGGAGAGGCGAGCGCGAGAGATGCGCCCTTCTCGTCGAGGGTGATCGCGGTGACCACCTCGAAGCTCTGAAACGGGGAGCCGGCATCGCCCATAGCTTCGAGACCGATTCTCGCGAGGCGATCGGCGATGTAGTGCTCGGCCATCTGGATCCCCGTGGTGCCGAGGCCGCGCCCTTCGAGGGCATCACCGGCGAGGGTATCGACGTGGCTCTGGAAGGTGGCGGCATCTTGGGTCGCGGCGGCGTTGGTGAAGGGTGCGCTCGCGAGAAGGACGAATATGTGTGCCGCGATGGGGCGACTCATGGTCTTTCCCGATAGAATGGTGCTCGCTGGTGTAGGAAAGCAGCAGTGTAGCGTCAGATCTCGGCTCGATTCCGGAACGGCATGAAAAAAGACTCACCCGCGCCCTCTCTGTGCGACCGAATCCCGCTCAACATCGTGACCGGGTCGCTCGGCAGTGGTAAGACGACGCTCCTGACGCACCTGCTGAAGGAGGGGATCGAGGGGAGGCGTCCGGCGGTCTTGATCAATGAGCTGGGAGATGTGTCGATCGACGGTGCGATCCTCTCGGGGCTCGGGAGCGAGATCACCGAGCTTCCCTCCGGTTGCCTCTGCTGCATGTACTCCGATGACCTGCGCGCGGTGGTTCGAGAGGCCCTGGCGGCGGATCCCGATCTGCTGATCATCGAGACATCCGGCGCGGCGTACCCGGACCCGCTCCTCTACTCCCTGCTCGAGCTCGGTCTCACGATCGACGCCGTGATCACGCTCGCCGACGCGCTGAACCTCGAGCGTTTCCTGGACGAGTCGGAGACCTGTATCGCTCAACTGAACGCGGCGGATGTCGTGCTGATCAACAAGGCCGATCTCGCCGACGACTGGCGGCTGGGCGAGGTCGAGGCGCGGATTCGCGAGGTGGCCAACCCCTCGCTCTTTCTGCGCACCGTCCACGCGCGGGTGGATCCCTCGCTGCTCTTCGGAACCTCCTACCCGAGGACTTTGAGGGAGCTTCGCGACTATTCAGCACGGATCGAGGCAGGGGTCGGAGCGGGGCATCTCGAAAGGGAAGGGATCGAGACCTTGGTGCTCCCTTCCCCCCCGACGGTGGATCGGCAGGCGATCCGGGGGTTCATCCGCGCTCTTCCGAGTGAGGTGTTTCGCGTCAAGGGGATCGTGCGTGTGGCCGATACGGGGGCGCCGGAGCTGCTGAGCGTGGTCTGCGGGCGGGGGCGTCTCTTCTCGGGGCTCCGGCCTGAGGCGGTGGCGGCGGCGGACACGGGCGAGGTCGTGGTGATCGGCAAGGGGATCGGGGCGATGCGCGAGTCGCTGGCGGCGGGGCTGGAGGCTTGTCGAGAGTCGTTGTAGTTGCGCTACACTCGACTCTGCATCGCTGCATCGATCTTCGGGGACCGAAGCATGGCCGATCTCCAACAACTCATTCTCTTCCCCGCCGGCGGAAACGCCCGCGAGGCCATCGCCGTGGTGGAAGCGATCAATGGCGTCGGGGAAAGGTGGGAGTTGCTGGGCTTCATCGACGACGATCCCTCTTTGCAGGGGCAAGAAATGCTCGGCTACCCCATTCTCGGTGGGCGGACTTGCCTGCCGGACTTCTCGGCGGCCAAGGTGCTGGCGGTGCCGGGGCGTGCGGCCAACTTCAGCTCCCGAGATCGAGTCATCGCCTCTCTCGGCATCTCGCGGGACCGCTTCGCGTCTTTGGTTCACCCGCGTGCCTCCCTCGGTGCGGAAACGACCATCGGCCACAACACGCTCATAATGGCTGGTGTCGTTGCGACGGTCGGAGTGACAATCGGAAGCCACTGCGTGATTCTGCCGAATACCGTGATCTCTCATGACGCGCGCATTGGTGACTACAGCTTGGTCGGTTCGAATGTGTCGATTTCCGGATCGGTCGAGATCGAGAGGCAGTGCTATATCGGTTCCGGAGCCAAGCTGATCCAAGAGATCATTGTCGGATCCGGTAGCCTGGTTGGTCTGGGCTCGGTCGTGATCGCGTCGATCGCGCCGAATACTGTTGTTGCCGGCAACCCGGCGAGGGCTCTGCGACAGGTGTGTGCGTCATGATTTCGGTCGTGATTCCTGCTTACAATGAAGCCGACAATATCGAGCACACTCTACGTGAGGTGAAGCAAGCCCTCGGCAAGGATCCGCTCGGCGCGGAGCATGAGATTATCGTGGTCGACGATCACTCTTCTGATGGTACGTTCTCAAGAGTTGCGGCGCTGCAAGACGGGTCGATCGATTGCGTCCGCCTCAGTCGTCGAAGTGGCAGCCACACCGCCGTTCGCGCAGGACTCGCGCTGGTCTCCGGGGAGGTCATTCTCTGTGTCTCCGCCGACGGTCAAGATGACCCAGAGGCGTTGCGGGAACTGCTGGAGAAGTGGCGAGCGGGCGCAAGCATCGTCTGGGCGGTGCGCAAATCGCGCCAAGAACCGATGCACCAGAAGATCCTGGCGAACACATTCTATCGCTTGCTGAGCGCTCTGACCAGGACGAAATCCGATCGAGGCGACATCGATCTGATGCGAGCCGATTTCTGCTTGCTGGATCAGAATGTTGTCGGGGCGGTAAACGCCTGCCATGAGCGAAACACATCTCTCTTCGGTTTGCTCGTCTGGTTGGGTTTCGAGCAGGAAACTGTCAGCTACCGTCGCCGCGCGCGGCTCTCTGGGAAGTCAAAATGGGACTGGCATGGACGTTTTCGCCTAGCAAGGGATTGGGTCATCGCGTTTTCCGGGTTGCCGCTTCGCTTTGTCACCTACCTCGGCATCGGTGTCTCCATTTCGGGCTTCTCCTACGCACTGTTCATAATAGTTGCTTTTGTCGTATTCAGGACCGCGGTTCAAGGGTGGGCGTCGCTTATGGTCGTCGTTCTGTTGCTGAGCGGTGTTCAGATGATCATAATGGGCACGCTGGGTGAGTACCTCTGGCGCAATCTGGACGAGTCGCGGAAGAGGCCCTTGTACTTCATAGAGAAACGTGCATCGGACGAAAAGAGCGGGATCAAAAGAGTGTATCCACCGCCCGCGACAGGCTCCTAGCTGATGCAACGAGAACGGTCTCGCTTGCGCGCGTAGTGAGCGACCACAAGGCAAAGGGGCGCACCGACGAAAAGGACTGTCTGCGCGAGTTGCTGCGGATAGTCGATGGTTCGCGTCAACATGAACGCGAGGGGGTGGAGGAGCGCCGTGAAGGAGAAGAGAAGAGCCTCGCGTCGCGTGGACGAGGTCGCGTCGATAGGGATCAGCGCGAGGAACCAGACCAGATACCAAAACTGTAGCCAACCGCGGAAGAAGAGCAGGAAGACAAGGAGCACTCTGCCCGACGCCTGAGTCAGCGAACGCGTGCGTCCGACTCCGGGCAACTGGCTCAATAGGTAGATGCCAAATCCAAGATTGAAAGCCGCTTGAATGACGTGAGCTAGCGGGATGCTACGAATCGCTCGCCACGCCCCCTCGCTGACCGCGTACAAGAGCGAGTGCGAGTTGTAGTAGAAGCGCCCTTCCAACGCGGGCCCTACCCCGGTCTCAAGCGCTACGGAACGGAGTGCGCCGAGTCCCACGTCGAATGGCTGGTAGAGCAGAGCCGAAACCAAGAGGAACAGGGCAGCGAATCGAGCCCCTTCCAGCGCGACATCACGAATGCGTCGCGTCTGATTCCATTCGTGCGCGAAAAGCAGTGGGATCAGCGCCAGTGGCACGAACTTGGTCAAGATCGAAAGGGTGAGAGCCATGGCCCCGAACACACGACGCCGACGTTGCCAGAGAACCAGCCCCGCCGCCATAAGCACGACGGTCATGATGTCGTTGTGCCCGGACGCCGAGGCGGTCACGATCACCAGAGGATTCCAGGCCCACATCAACGCGGCCCGAGCTCCCGCGACGCCTCGACCGCGCAGCCGGTAGAGCACATAGGCCCAACCGACGTTCAGGCAAGTGAAAAGCAGGCGGAAGCTCAGCAGACCGGCAAAGTAGCTAAACCGCCCGGTGGTCCATCCGATCGTCCCTTCCACGAGCGTCCAGAAAGGGCCGTAAGGGGTTGCATAGACTCCTGGTACTCGGGACGGCATCTCCTCGATCGCCCAGGAGTCGATCAGCGCCGCATCGGCCCCCATCACTTCGTAAGGATTCATGTGGTGATGGGCAACCATTCGCGAATGGAGCACCAGCTCAGAGATATCATCGTCGAAGAAAGGGGCGGAAACCGAGGCCGTCGCGTGGAAGAGAAGGCTCCACGTCGCTATCCACTTGAATGTCGGACGCACCCCTCTTCGAAATGAGCCCGAGAGCGCCACTGCATAGGCGAAGAACGCTATGCATATGCTGGCGCCGAAGAAAACAGCCGACAGCCCCGAGCCGGCCGGGGGCAGCGCGAATCGGTCTATGTGGAACGCGGGAGTTCCGGTTTCAATGTAGGCGGGAACGAGATAGAGGAGGATCCCCAGCCAGAGAACGCAGCCTATCCCCCTACCCGTTCCTGCTCGGGAGAACCACTCCCCGCTCTGTGAGAAGATCCGGAGAGTGCGCACCTCCATCAGGACCACCGGAGCGGTGATATGAGCCAAGGTCCGCCAGAGAGCGCATTGGATGACACCTGCGCACGACATCATTATGTAGGGCAACATCGCCCACAGCAGACCAACGATGCCGAGCATCCACCGGGCACCAGTCCAAAGCCGCAGGGTTCCCAGCTCCAACTCGCCGTCCGGGCTCAGCCGCGCCGCCAGAAGCTCAGGGGATGCGACCAGAGCTGCGAGAAGGGCGCCGAAGCCTAGGACGCGAATCGCTGAGACCTGCAACGCGGTCCCGCGCCAACGGGGAGCCAACATGGAATGACTTTAGCGTGAGTGAATCTCGATTGTCACGTGGTGAGGCGCCGGGGCGGAAGAACGCTTCACTGAGTCCGCTCACGAACCAGGCCGACGACTCGGTCGCGGACATCATCCACAATCCAGCGCGCTCGCCAACCGCCGCGATTCTCAGCTTGGTCGCTGAGGTCGGCATGGGTACACTCGCGTGCAAACTCTCGACAGAGGGCAATGGCCCGCCGGTCACCGCTCTGGAGTTCAGGCCTACAAAGCTCGTTGCCATGCCTCCTGGCCGAGCGACAATCGGAGAGCATCAATGGACAGAAGAACTGAGAGAAGCGTGCTCGAAAGCATCTCTCGTGAGTACGTGAATCCGGATCCCGGCCGCCTAGTGGATCAGAAGATCGTCAGCATGGTCGTCGATGCTGTCGCGTCGTGGATCGACGGGCCCGACGTCTTGGAGATGGGACTCGGGGATGACTGCTGGACATCGCGAGTTATCGAGACAGTCGGCCACTCTAGCGTAGTGGATGCCGCCGACCAGCTCTTGGCTCAGGCGAAGTCAAAATATGGCGACAAGGTCACTGTGCACCGCAGCTTCTTCGAAGACTTCGTTCCCGACAAGAAGTACGACACCGTTATCGCGAGTTGGGTCTACGAACACGTCGAAGATCCGGTAGCCGTGATGAAGCGTGCGCTCGGATGGCTCTCCGCTCACGGCACCATGATCGCCATAGTCCCGAATGCAAACTCCTTGCATC
>CAZFNT010000154.1:6033-8547 GCA_964520315.1 uncultured Gemmatimonadota bacterium | reverse complement strand
CCGCCCGGATCCCAAATCAGCATTACGAACGGCGGCGGAGCTAACGGGCTTCTGACCCTGTGGCAGCGCTACGATTTCCGGCGGCTTCGATGACGCGTGAGCGCGATCCGGGAGAGACCCAAGGGCAACGCTCGATCGGGGCTTACCTCGAGCTTGTATATGAAGACTATTTACTAAATGACTCCACAGTCATGGCCCCCTATGTCTCGCTCGAGATCCAGGACCGAATTTGGACGGCATTTGGACAAGCGGAGGAGCTCCTTTTCAATCCCCCGAAGTGGGGCGACATGCTCACCTCTGAGCGGGCCGCGGCCCTAGCCTCCGCCGGTTGGACCATCACGGTTGGCCCCAACTACTTTCAAGAGACTGTTGAGCTCTGGGATCCCCGTGGCCCGGCCGGCACCTATCACGGCGATCCTTGGTGCACGTCGCCAGAGGTCGACGGAGGGTGTGAGGGCCCATTCACTTCTGACTGTTGGACGCTGAACAGGACCGCGGAGCGGAGCGCAGGAACTCCCGATCTCCTGTCTGCGTGGGGGTGTCTCTCGTGGTTCGACCGGCTCGAGCTCGCGCTTTCGGAACTCAACGAAGCGATCGCCCAGGTGGACGAGGCGCGCGAAGAGCACGGAGTTTTTCCCCCGGGATCGGGACTCTCCCTCACCGAAGTCGGCGACGCGGCGATCCAAGAGGTCGTAACGGCCGGCGAGGTAGCCGCCGAGATTGGAAAATTTGAATGGGCGCCGGTGGTGAAGATCGGAGCGGCCGCGGTGATCGCGGCGTTCTTGTTGGGATCCTTCCGTGGCTGAGACTCCCTCTCCAAATGATGTAGCCGTTCCCGAAATGGATACCTCAAACGGAAGAGCCGTTGAATCGTCGATCGCCGCGATCGCCACGGCGATCGGGCAAATCATCGCGCCGATCGCCGGCGCCGAGCTCGAGCGGCGAGAGAACCCGTGTGTTCGCCTGGCCGACCTCGAGAACCGGTTGGTTCGCGCTCAAGCCGGACTCGATCGCATGGTCGCCGGCGCTAACTTTTTCGCCGAAGCTTCACAGGCTGCAGTTGTGGACTCGATCCGAAATTGGGGCGTGGCCCACGGCGGGATCTCCCGTACAGGTGGCGAGGCTTTTAGCCATTGGTTATGGCGCTCCGGCGCGATCCAGCATCACCCCGAAGCGGGGCTCTGCGCGATTCCGCCGTTTTTTCTGTGTTGGCTCGCCATCGATTCGGGTTTACCCGCTGACGGGAGCCAAGAGCCCAACTCGAGAAACACGGGCTATCGACTTGGGCCCGGTCTCTATCGATATCCGGGCGCCACGGGAACTTTTCGTGGAACGACCTTCGTCGCCGAATGGGAGGCCTGGAAGACCTACCAAGAGAACAACGTCTGGAGCCCAGCGAGCGGACGCCCGAGATGGAAGGAGCGCCTAGTCTCATGGTGCGGCCGAAATCGTAGCGGCTGGCAGACCTGGGCACCCGGATCAGGCTTCACCAAATCGAGCCTGATCGGCCGCAAGATGGCCCAAGTCGCGGCGTTTGAAGCAATGGTCGAAGAGACCCGCGAGCGATGTCTCACCCGGGAGGGGGTGACTTACGAGCTCGCCCAGGACGAGAGCAGTCGTCTAGACGAAATGGTCCGGCAGGCCGGGGAGCTCGGCGCGGGTCAGCTCGAGCTCGAGGGCGCCGAGCTCGCCGCCGAAGAACGCCAGATCACAACGATCACGATCGCCGGCCTCCTCGGCCTGGCCCTCGTGGTGCTTTGGGATAAGAAGTAATGCTCGAGACTGAGATCACCGGTACCGAGCTCGCGATCGCCGCGGCAACCAACGTTCTCACGCTCCGCGCGATCGCCGCGGCGCTCGGCGCCCCCGGCTGGGTTGGTGGCATTGTCGCCGCATCGAGCATGGCGATCGCCAGCGATCGCTCGGCCGCACCCGAGCTCCAAGCGATCGCCGGCTTTTTGAGCGCACCCGGTGCGATCGCTATCGAGGCGATCCGCTCTACCTCCTCAGTCCGTCCGGCCGCATGTTGCGAACCGTGCGCGGCCGGCACGCAATGCGAGACCAAAAAATGATTACGAACATCCCGCCAATGCAGATCGTCCCGGTTTCGGGGAGCCTGTCTCTTAAGCAGGTGGCGAACGTCACCGGCGCATCAATCCCCGGAGCGGCGAACGTCGCCGAAGGGGGCGACCTGAACGCCTTCATTGATGCCGCCGAATCAATCCTCACCTCCGCAGGCGCGCAAGGAATAACGCTCGAGCTCGCCGGCCGGCCCGTGGTGAGCTGGTACCGAGATCCCAAGCGCGACCAGAACCCGATAGAGCCGGGCGCCGAGGGTGCGCCGCTCGGGGATCGGATCTATGTCGAGACTGACGACGGTTGGTTTTTTGCGAACTGGGCAAGCGTTTGGTGGTTGATCCCGTTTGGCGAGACCCCGGACGAGCGACCATGTGAAAGCCCCGGGTTTTCTGGATGCAGAACCGCGGCCGACTCGGTGGGACTCATGCCCGGACA
>CAZFNT010000154.1:5458-6023 GCA_964520315.1 uncultured Gemmatimonadota bacterium | reverse complement strand
TTGGCGACCCTCAGAGAACCCAGATATGAACCCGGCCGGCGAGGTTTTCGCCGAAGACGCCGGCTCGGCGCCGAGCTCCCCGAGCTCCCCGAGCTCCTCGAGCGCGATCGGCGTGCCCGTGCTCCTACTCGCCGGCGCGGCGGCGCTGTTTCTTATCGACTGAGACCAGGCGACTAACGATGAGCCCTTCGTCTTGCTGCCCCCGTTGCCATTTCGCATTTGAGGAGCAGTACGTTTTGCCCTTCCTGCCCCGCGAGCATCAAGGGTGGATTCTAAGGGAACATGCATTTTTACGTGAGTACCGTCGAATCAATGGGGCGTGGCCCGGAGGTTACATTGTTCGGCATGCAGAAAAAGAAGATCCGATCTTTGGGCGCTACCTGCCTCCCGACATTTTTCGGCGAATGGAGCGCGAGCACCAACTTATCGCCGCCAAAGTCTCGAGTTAGTCCCTCGAGATCAACAGGCTCACGCCGATCACGTCGGACTTGCTGACCTTATGAGCTCCTCGAGCTCCTCGAGCTCCTCGAGCTCCTCGAGCTCCTCGAGCTCCTCGAGCTCCTCG
>CAZFNT010000154.1:0-5358 GCA_964520315.1 uncultured Gemmatimonadota bacterium | reverse complement strand
AGTCAAAAAGCCCGCCCCGCGGGCGCCGGTCGACATAATAAATCTTATCGGCGCGTTCTCGCCTCGAGCTCGCCGCGCCTTTGGCCGGCCGGCGCGCGGGTTTCCGGGGTCCTCGAGCTCGCCGCCGAGTCGAGAACTCGCCGAGCTCCTCAGCCTGGCGGAGCTCCTCGCGCTTTTTGACTCGGCGCGGCGGGCTTTTCGACTCGCCGGTGGTAGGCTCTGAAAAAAGGAGAAACCATGGAAACTTGCCCAGCTTGTGATCACGAATTTAGAACCTCAGACCGATCCACCCGATTTGAGGCGGAGGAGAACGCCCGCCTCCGCTCCGAGATCGAAGGACTCCGGGCGCGGGCCGAGCTCGAGGGACGACAGACACGCCACGACACCTCGAGATCCTCGAGGGTGCGGCTCGAGCTCCTCAAGCTGATCCCTTTTCCCCACCTCCGAGAACGCCTTGATGCCGAGCTCGCCGACCAGAACGCCCGATTGGGGGCGCATGTTCGCCAACTCGAGCGCGAACTGGCCGAAGCGGTGGAGTCCCTCCGAGCCATCCGCCGCGCGAACGGGAACGAGAGTTATGGGGACTTCGAACTGATTTGGCAGCAAGCCGATCTCGTGCTCGAGCTCCACGACGAAGAAACCCGGATCGTGCCTGTGGATAACTCGATTTGAGCCTGTGGATAACCTCGCGCGCCCTCGCGGGTGCGCGCGCGTCACTCGCTCCGCTCGTTAGTTCTTCAGGTTTATTATTACTTAATCACAGACTTTGGGGATAACTCCCGCAATGACCCGGCTTGCGCCGGTACTCCCGAGATAGGAATTCAGCATGGACAAGTGGAAATTTTACGGACCCCGATCGCGACCATTCGCCCAGCTCGAGCTCGTGCACCTGGCGGATATCCCGCCGCTAGTTCGGAGGGAAGCGGCCGCGCAGGCGCGGTGGATCATCGAAAGGCTCGAGCAGGAGGGAGAGATCGGCCAGGGGGTCGACCCGGTTCGGTGGATCCAAGTTCTGGCAACGCTCGTGCTCATGCCGGCCGAGCTCAAGACGCCGGACGGATTCAATCTGGTGATTGGCCGATCGTGGGATTCCGTCTTGCGGACGATCCTTTGTGGTCTGAGCTCCAACGCTCGGCGCGGGTTTCCGGGCTGGCGGGCAATGCTCGGCAAGGATCCCCGGTATGCCCTCCGAGCGACCTTTCTTAAGTCAATGCGCCTCGGTTGGGGGATCCACGGGGAGGAGCGGTGGCGAGCTCAACAGACTTGGCGGGCGCTCTGTCCCGAGCTAAAGCCGGCTTGGGATGAATGGATCCTTGGGAACGGTCCCGAGCCGGATCCGCTGGGAGCTCGTGTGTCCCAGGTGTGTCTCGAGCTCGGCGCGAACTCGGAGAAATCCCAGTGAAGACGGGCACCTTGAGTCGAGCACGAACTTCTAAGGCGAGAACCCGTCGCAACCTCGAGCAGGCCATTTGCCCGATCTGTCGAGCTCGGCAGGTGGCGCGGCCGGACACCGGCCGGCCGCGGAAGACGTGCTCGAGCTCGTGTGCTGCCGAATTTCGCCGTTTGCGCCAATTCACGGGCCGTTGCCTCGGACGCGTTCGGGAAACACTCCTATCGGCCGCTCAGGACATCGAGGGCTTCCCACTCGAGCTCCGTGAAAAATTCGGGGAGCTCGAGCGAGACCTGGCCGACACCTCCGCGGCCGAGCTCCTCGAGCAACGCTTGGCCGAAGGGTGGGTCGCCGGCCGACTCAAGCTTGAGTAGTGGGTTCGGCCTCGGGCGGGTCAGGGATCACCGGCGCCGGCGCCGCGTCGGAGGCGACCCGCAGCGCATACGCGCCGACAAGGTCCGCCACGTTAGCGAGGAGTGGCGACTGAATTAGCAAGGGCATTGCCTCGACTAGCAGCGCCCCCAAGGAGCTTTCTTGGTTGGCCTGGACGAGCTCGAGCTTGAATTCTGCGAAGTTGGCGCGCGCGATCTGCTCTTGTAGCGCGATGGCCTGAGATGTCGTCGCGTTGCTTCCGGCCGCTTGGAGCTCGAGCAGTCGTTCGAAGAATCGCTCACTGCGATCGCCACCGTCCTTCATTGCCGAGAGGGTCCGCTCTTGAGCCTCATCATGTCGACGAATCATTGAATCGAAGCCCTTACTCAAGCTCTGGCTTAGCTGTTCCGTCGCGGCGTCCGGGCCGGACGATCCAGTTCTCGAGCCGGGCGACTCCGGAATCAAGTTGAATCTCTTTTTCTGCTCGTGCTCCCAGTCCGGCGATCCATCCTCGCCAATGAAGCAGACTCTCAACTGGAGCTTTCCCCCGAAGTCGCCGAAGGTCTCGATCACCTGATCGACGAAGTATTCCGCGCTGATGAGCTCGGCTATCAAGTCCGCGGCGAACTCGCCGCGCTGAGTCTGGGACACCGAGTTACCTTTCCCGCGAATTGAATCGACAAAAATTGCAAACACGGCGCGCTCCGAGTCGAGCCAGTCGGCGACGACACGGATCAACGAAGAACGCTCTAGTTCAGAGACTCTGTAAGGCATAAAAAACTCCAAGGTGGGAAAGGTGGGAAAGGTGGCCCGAGACTAGCGGAAATCTTCCGATTTGGTGGGGGATCTGTAGGCTTTCGGAATGACTCTTCCAAATACTTGGGTGGACCGATCGGGAAGCACGATCCAGCGGCCGGCCGGCATGAGCGATTCTGTTTGGCGCGCGGTACTCGAGGGGGAAGGTTGGACGCCAGGAGCAAGCGGGTCCGGCTCGCCAGCACCACAGACCCCGGCTCAAGTAATGGCTCTGATCATGCAGGCCGTACAGGGGGGCGTTGGGATTTTCTCGAGCATACACGGACAGGTAACGGGTGCGACCCCAGCGGCCGGAACGGCGACGCTGGCAAACGGGCAAACGGTCCCTATCGCTTCCCTCGGCCAGGTGACCGCACCTGGCGTCAATGTGACTGCCTCTCCGGCGAGCTCGCCGTTTGCAGGTTTCGGCCCCGCGGGACTCCTCGCGATCGGTGGTGGCTTATTGGTGCTCTTGGTGGTGCTCAAAAAATGAGCTCAACCTCCCAAGAGACCTGCGAAGACTTCACACAAGAAAATTGCGATCTGGTGGACGTTGAGGTGAGCGAGCTCGTCTGCGAGTCTTGGCTGCCCGTGGTCGTTGGAAAGCCCGTGGCCCTGTTCTACGTCGACGCCCAAAACGAGCTCTATTTCCATTCGTTCGCCGGTGGGATGGTCCTCTCTGAGCTCATCGAAGACATGGAATCTGATCAGCTATCCGAAAAAGCCCTCACCGCGGTGTCTGCCGCACAGTCGCTCGTGCTGAGCGACCCAACAGAAACTTTCACGATTCTCACGAATCTCACTGTTACCGATCTAGGACTGGAGACCCCCTAAGATGGCACGCCGAAAAGCCCGCACCCGCAAGCGCTCAACCCGTAAGGGAATGGTCAGAAAGACTGCCCGCCGAGCCTACGTTCCGAAGCGGCGAGCCCGCCGCCGAAGTAACCCTAAGGGGATTATGAGCACGCCGGCGTTCCGGTATGCAGGGTGGGCCGCGGCCGGCGCTGCAGCGGAAACCGCACTCAGCCAGGCCGGGATCGGGTCCAAGCTCTTTCCTGAGCGGGTCATGCGCTCTGCAGCGTTCGCCGCGCTCACGATCTTTGGAGGGCGAATGCTCCTGAAGGGACGAGCTCGAGAGAACGCGATCGCCGCGGGGATCGGAGTATTGATCCCGGGTGTTTCTAACTGGGTTGGGAAGATGGATCTTGGTGCGAAATTCTCGCTCGCCGGGCCCCAGGCCGCATCCGCGCTCAC
The DNA here is from genome assembly GCA_964520315.1 of uncultured Gemmatimonadota bacterium. Classification (GTDB taxonomy): domain Bacteria. The sequence continues at coordinate 1,547 of CAZFNT010000154.1, read as the reverse complement.
GGCCTCCAAGACAACAGCAAAACTCCTCCGCTCCAACCCCTATGTTGTCGCCAACAAGCACGCGGCGAACTCAAGCGGCCTATCGGCCATCAAGTAAGGATCGATCCAAATGCGCGAATTTCTCTTAGCCTCGCCGCTCACCCCCGGCTTTAACACCGGCGCCGGCCCCCAGATTTCCACGATCGTTGCCTCCGAAAACGGGGTCGTTCACTTGGATCGACTCCTGATCGGCGCCGCCGCCACCAACGAACAGGCCGGCTACACGGACTGGGACCTCTCCCAGGCCGCGGTCGTCGACGGACTTCTTATCAATGGGTCGACCGAATTGATCCGCGGCCGGAACGCCCCACAGCCTCCGATCTCGATTTTTTCGCCACTCCGGCAGAAGCCGATCGTAGGGTTCGGCGACTGGTCATTTGGCACCGGTGATACGGTCCAGCTAACGGCGACCATGGGTGGCGCCGGTGTGACGGGAAACCTCACAACGTGCGCTCCCTTCAGCCCTCGCAACCGGCGCTCCGGATACACCGGGCCAGTTCCGGCCGTGCGCCAGACCTTCGCAGGTTCGCCCGGTGTCGGCGTTCCCGCAGGCGGCGCCGCCAACGTGGTTGTTACGTTCGACCAGGATGGCGTCGCAGATCTCGATTCTCTCGTGCTCATGGCGGGATACAACCCGAACGCCGCCGGCTCTAACGACTATGCCGACCTCGGTGGAGCATATGTCAACCAGATCACCCTCCCCAGCGGCGACCAGTTGATACTCGGGCAGGGCCAATTTGGAGTAGCGGCGTCGATCTTCTCAGCTTTGCGTTCCGGCAACTGGTGGACGCCAGGCCTTGAATGGGTGAGCGCCGGCTCAACGATCGTCCTCAACGTGTCTAACGTCGCGAGCCAGGCATCTACGATCGCTGCCGGGATGCCGTTTTACCCCGGCTCTAAGGGCGATCTCTGCCGCTGACAGGTAGTTAGGGGCAAAGATGCCGACCCGAAGATATTCGATCCTGGTTCAGGACTCGGGGGTGAACTCGCCCCCGGTCCAAATCGGGAACGTCCCCAATTGCATGGGGTGGGACCTTTCGTTCTCGAGTGTCCCGGGCACGAACATGCTCTTGGGTTGGCAGGCGACGGTTCAAGACGAATGGCAGAACGGCGGGCCCGGGGTCCCGTTCGGCCCGCTCGCCGCATCTGTCGGCGGAAAGGTTTTCGTCCCGTTTCCGGCGCTCACCCTGTTTGGCCGAGACTTTATTGGTGCCAACGTAGGCAACAGCGCCACGATCCGAATTATTGCGCGGCCGGTGCTCGCGGACGGGTGGAGCTCGGGGAGCTCGAGCTTGCTCGGAGTTGTGGCACAGACAGCAATAGCACCCGCCGCCGTGGGCGTATTTAACCTGTCGCCGAGCGCCCTAGACTACAAGGTCACGTCCAACCAGGCCGGCCCATTCCGAGTCTCGATGATTGATCCGTTTGGCGGTGAGATGTCGTTTTGGGAGATAGCGGATCCCTCGAGCTCGGCCCATGACGAGGGCGGCCAGAAGTGGCGGGAGACC
>CAZFNT010000153.1:0-8554 GCA_964520315.1 uncultured Gemmatimonadota bacterium | reverse complement strand
GCGGCTCCGCGCGCTACCTGATCGTAGGAGACGGCGAGCTGCGCGACGCTCTGGAGCGACAAGCGCGCGAGCTGGGGCTCGGCGAGGATCAGCTCCTCTTCCTCGGCTTCCGCGACGATCTCGAGACGATCTATGCCGATCTCGATCTGCTCGTGCTATGCAGCGCCAACGAAGGATCACCCGTCGCGATCATGGAGGCGATGGCCTCGGGCGTCCCGGTCGTCGCCACGGACGTCGGAGGCGTTCCGGATCTGGTGGCGGACGGAGAGACCGGTGTCCTGGTGCCGGCGGGCGATCCCCACGCACTCGCCGAAGCGATCACCATGCTGCACTCCGACCCAGGGCTGCGCCGGCGTCTCGCCACGGCGGGCCGGGAGAGAATCGTCGCGACACACAGCCTGAACCGAGTGGTGCCCCAGTACGCCGCCTTCTACCGTGAATTGGTGGCGGAGGTCACGAAAGCATGATCCTCTCGTCGGCGGCGCAGAGGGTTGTTGCGAGCTGGTGGGTATTGGCGTGCGGAGCCGGAATCGCTCTGGCTCTGGTGCCGATGGTTCGCTGGGTCGCATTGCGCTGGGGGATCGTGGATCACCCGGGAGAGCGAAAGGTGCACGCTGGCGCGAAGCCCCTTCTCGGTGGTCTCGCGGTCTATTCCGCCTTCATCGCGACGATCTCTCTCAATTTCATCGCCTTCCGCTACGGTAGCCGCTTCCCCTTCTTGACCTCTCACATGGATGAGATCGTCAACCTCGCGACCGGAATCGGGGCGGTGAGGACAGAGCTGTACGCCCTCATGATCGGCGCGAGCGTCGTCCTCGTTACCGGTCTTCTCGACGACTTCTATGGGGAACGCTTTCCGGTTCTCCTGAAGGTGCTCGGTCAAGTGATCGCCGCGGCGGTGCTCCTGTCGGCCGGAGTTCGCACGACGCTCTTTCCCGATGCTCTGCCCTGGGACCTGCACAACACCTGTCTAACAGTCCTTTGGATTGTCGGTTTCACGAACGCCTTCAACCTGCTCGACAACATGGACGGCCTGGTCTCGGGAGTGGCGTTGATCGCAAGCTCGATCCTCGCGTTCGTGGCGATCCAATCCGGGCAGTTCTTCGTCGCTCTGATCCTGTGCGCCTTCTCCGGCTCGCTCCTCGGCTTCCTGCATCACAATATCTACCCATCGAGCATCTTCCTCGGCGATGCCGGGTCGCTCTTCATCGGCTACGTCATGGCCGCGCTCGCGCTCCTGCAGAGCTACGTCACATTCGGCGAGAGCTCGGTCCTGGGTGCACTCATGCCGCTGATCATTCTGAGCCTTCCGCTCTTCGACACGGCGAGCGTCGTCTGGATCCGTCTCAAGGAAGGCAGGCCGATCTACCTGGGCGACAAGTGTCACCTCTCGCACCGTCTGGTCGACCTCGGGCTGAGTCAGCCACAGGCGGTGCAAATCGTCTACCTTCTGACCTTCTGCCTCGGCATCAACGCCACGATCCTGCGCAACGTGACGACGATCGAAGGGATCATCATTGCCATGCAGGCGATGGGGCTCATGGCCCTCGTGGCGGTTCTCATGAAGTTGGGGCGAGCTCGGCAGATCGGTCCTACGGCAGCCGAGGAGCGACCCGAGACCGAGGCGACCCGAGACCCGGCCCGCGGCGAATGATCGGTCCCGCGGCGAAGATCCTGCGCAACACCGCGTTCAATACAGCGGGTCGAACGTTGGCGGCGCTGGGAAACCTCGTTCTCTTTCCGTACCTGGTGGCACGCCTGGGCGCCGAGGCCTATGGCGTTTGGACGGTAGTGGGGGCGCTCGGCGGCTACTTCGGGTTGGTCGATCTCGGCTTCGGCGCCGCCTACGTCAAGTACGTGAGCGAGTTCGAGGCGAAAGGGCAGCTCGATCGGATCTCGGCCGTCCTCAACACTTCGTTCGCGTTCTACTCGGTTGTGGCGCTGGTCGTCTGGGCGGCCGTGGATCTCTTCATCGATCCGCTCGTGGGGGTGTTCGTCCCGAAGCCGGAACTCGCCGAAGACGCCCGCTTCATGGTCCGGGTGACGGTGGCGATCCTTCTGGCGGCCAACGCCACCGCAGCATTCGGAGCCATCCAGCAGGGATTGCAACGTCTTGACGTCTGGAACAAGGTGGGGATGAGCATGCAGCTCGTCTCTCTCGCGGGAGCGGTCTTCGTAATCGAAAGCGGTTATGGACTGCGCGGCCTGGTCCTGAACAACGCGCTGGTCTTCGTTCTGACCTTGGCTCTTCGAATCTACACGACCTATCGACTCGCCCCATGGCTGCGTTTTCGTCCTTGGCGGGCCGACCTCGACACGCTCAAGCGCTTCTTCGGGTTCGGAATCAAGCTACAAGTCGAGAAGCTGGCCGTCCTAATCATCTTCCAGACCGACAAGCTCTTGGTCGCGTGGCTGCTCTCGCTCGAGTACGTCACCTTCTACGATCTCGCGACACGCATCACGGGCATACTGCGGAGCCTGCCGGGGCTCATGACCAGCGCGATCTTCCCCGCTGTCTCGGAGCTGAACGCACGTGGTGACACACCGTACTTGCGCAGACTCTATTTGAGGTCGGTGAAGTACTTGGCGCTGGCGGTCATGCCGATCGCGGCTCTGACGATCGTCTGCGCACCTCATCTCGTCGGCGCGTACATGGGAGCGGGATTCGGCGCGGCGGTTCCGATCGTGCTGATCCTGACCGCGGGGTACCTCTCGAACGTGTTCTCTTATCCCTGCACCGTCTTCGGAGGTGGTCTAGGGAGACCGGAGTGGCAGATGTACGCCGCTCTCGTGGGAATGATCCTCAACCTGCCCTGCTCGATCGGCTTCTTCTACCTGCTCGGGGGACCAGAGGGGGGCTATGCCGGGGGAATAGCGCTCGGGACGGTTGTCTCCCTGGTCGCCGCGAATCTCATCCTCATCGCAAAGTCGACCGCCTACCTCGATATCTCGCCGCGCGAATACTGGATCGGGGCGATCTCGAAGCCCGCCGCGGCTGGTCTTGTGGCCGCGGGGCTGGCGTTCGCGGGCTTGACGCTGGTGCCGGCGTCACGAATCGCCGACTCCCGAATCGAGCACGCGGTGTTCCTGGGCGCGGGCGCGGGCGCGATCGCGCTTGTCTACGCGACCGGCATTTACATCTCCCGCTGCATCGACCGAGAAGACCTGAAGCTCGCGGCCAGGCTCCCGGTGCTGCGCCGTTGGGTGCCCTCGTGAGGGTGCTCGTTGTCTCCAACGTCTACCCGCCGCTCGGCCTGGGCGGCTACGAAGAGCTGTGCATCGGAGCAGTCGAGGGACTGCGTCGGCGCGAGCACGCCGTCAACGTGCTCACATCGACTTACGGCCTGAGGTGTCCGACGATCGAGGGTCATGTCCATCGTGTCTTGACCCTCGAGACCCCCGATTTCCATCGGCCGCTAAGGCACGGCTTCGTCGAGAAGAACGTGAGGGAGTGGCGATCGCTCTCGGCATTCTCCGCCTTGACGCGGGAGCTCGAACCTGAGCTGGTCTTCTTCTGGAATATGGGGAACCTCACCCGCTCTCTGATCCAGGCCGCTCAGGCCCCTGAAGCTCCATGGAGGACCGCTTTCTACCTCTCCGACGACTGGGTCTTGCACAAGCCGCTCGACTCCTGGATCGACAAGAAGCCGCAATCTCGCTGGAAGCGGCCAGGCAAGAGGGCATTGCGGCCGCTCCTCGGGCGGGTGCCCGTACTCGCCGGGGACGCCATCAGGATCGGCAACGCGAGCTTCGTCAGCCGCGCTCTGCTGAGACAGCACGTGGAAGCGGGGGTCGAGCTTCTTGATCCAAGGGTGATCTTCAATCGGGTGCCGGTCGCCGACTTCGAAGGCGAACCAAGGCGAAGCGGAGGCGGGCGCGTTCGCATTCTCTACCTCGGCCAGGTTCTGCCCCACAAAGGCGTTCACACAGTGGTGGAAGCGATCGACTTGATCGCCGGTAAGAACGCGCCGCGGCCACGAGACGATGTCGAGTTGGAGATCGTGGGTCCCGCCAACTCCGCTTATCGGGACCAGCTGGAGACAGCGATTCGCGACGCGGAGCTGGAGGCAACCGTCACGATCCGCGGGCGGGTCGATCGGGATGAGGTCGCCGAGCTTCTGTTGACCCGCGATGTGCTGGTTCTTCCCTCGATCTGGGAGGAGCCTTTTTCGGTCGTGCTCATGGAGGCGATGTCGACCGGCATCGCCGTAGCGGGCACGACCCGAGGCGGAAGCGCGGAGATCCTCCGTGATGGCGTCAACGCCCTGACATTCGAGGCGAACGATCCGGGCGAGTGCGCGCGCGCACTGATCCGCCTGGCGGATGACGCCGAGCTGCGCCGAAGGCTGGGAGAATCGGCGCGCTCGCTGATCCACACCGAATTCAGAGTGGAGCAGATGGTCGACGAGATCGAAGAGCTGATCATCGATGCAGTCCACGATCGGGCTCCGTCGAACGCTGCGGTGCGGCCGTGACCAGACGATCGGTCACGATCGTCGGCAGCGGTGATGCGTTGGCTCACGCCGGCCGCGCGCATGCATCGGTGGTGGTTCGAGTGACCGGCGTGCGCCCGATCTTGGTTGACGCCGGCGACGGCGTGTCGCGAGCCCTGGCGGAGATCGGACAAGCTCCAGTCGACCTGGGGGCGATTGTCCTGACCCACCTTCATCCCGATCACGCCGCCGGGCTGCCCGGCCTGATCCAACAGCTTCGTCTGGCGGGCAAGCCGCCGCCACGGCCGATTCCGATCTTCCTTCCTTCGGAGGCACTTCCTGACTTGGGCGCAGTGCTTCGCTTCTTCGGGCTCGATCGGTCGAGAGTGTCGGATGTGGTCGAGCCGCGCGCACTGGTCACGGCGGAAGCGCTGATCTTCGATCCCGGTCTGCGCATGCGGGCGCTGCGCAACGATCACCTGCCATCGCATGAGGTACCGACACTGGAAAGCAGCTTCTCTTTCGAGTTCAGCCACGATCGCCACCGGCTCTACTACTCCGGCGATCTCTCTTCGATCGCCGAGGTCGAAAGAGACGCCGCGGACGCCGATCTCGCGCTTCTCGACGCGGGGCACCTCGAGCAGGAAGCCGTTGCGGCGGCTGCTTTCCGGGCGGGAGCCCGTGCCGTCGTGCTCACCCACCGTTCGGTGGGCCGCCGGTCGATTCCCAAGGATGAGCGAAGGGTGAGCTGGGCGGAGGAAGGGCGAGAGTACCGCTGGTGACTACTCGGAAACGGGCCCCAGAAGGGCGCGCGCAACACGCGCATCGACGGCGGTCAGCTCGTGGTTCTCCTCTATTCGGAGGTAGATCTCTCGAGCGCCTTCCGGGTCTCCGTCCGCGGCGAGGCATCGCGCCGCCGCCATCAGGTTTCTCGCTTTCGATGCCTCGTCGACATGCTCCTGCGAGAGGGCGGAATACGCCTCGGCCGCCGCCCGCCAATCGCTCTCCTCTTCTTCACAGGCGGCCAGGCCTTCTTTGGCCGCCAGGCGAAGGTAAGGATCCTCGGCCCGCCCGAGATACGACTCGTATGCCGCCCTCGCCGCACCGTGTTCACCGAGGCGGAACAGAGAATTCGCGAGGTAGAGCTGGGAATCACGCGAGGCGGCCGTACCGGACATCTCATCGCTCAGCTTGGCGAAGATCGCGCGGGACTCTTCGGCGTTGCCGAGGTTGAGCTCCGCAAGACCATGCATAAAAGCCGTACTGGCATCATCTTCCCTCGATGATCGCATCTGAAGGTAGAAGCTCGACAGGGCGACGGCCGCGACGAGAAGCGTTGCGACGACCGCAAGGTGGTTGCGGTTCTTCATCGCCCACGCGAGGAGGTACTCGAGCTGTTCGTGAACCGGATCTTCGGTGAGATCGCTTCGCTTCGGTGTGGCCAATGCCGGTCTCCGCCCCGGGATCCACCGGGGTTTCGTCTGATGTTCTTGGTCGCGGATCGGGGGAAAAATCAGCTCCCTCGGCCCGCCAACGCTTCCACGATCTCTGGCTCGTGCAGCAGAGCAGGATCGATCTCGCGCTCCGCCAGGCAGTCCGCCAAGACCTCGGCCCTCTGCGCGTAGTCGTTGTCGCGGTGAATCACTACGAACTCCCGACCTTTGTAGCTGCATCCGCCGCCACGGCTTCGCGGTCGCCCGTAGACAACGCGAATGCCCGCCCGCTTGCTCAGCTCTTCGAGCGCCTTCCAGAGGTCTTTGTCCGACATCTCAAACCCCTATGTGGAGTTGAAGGTTGCGCGGATTCGCGAAACTGCTCACGGGAGACTACACCCGATCGCTCCGCACGGAAACCACGGGGTGCGCGGAACTCCCGCCGGCCCATCAACGTTCGCTGAGAAGCGTCAAGCCGCGCGCGTACGCCAAAACGCCGTCATAGAGAGAGAGAGCGACTCGTCTGACCGTCTCGGCATCCCGGAGATCGCTCCCTTCGCGGGGGTTGGTGATGAAACCGCATTCAGCCAAGATCGCGGGCATATCGGCCCCTACCAGTACCACGAATCCGGCTCTCTTGACCCCCCGATTCGCTCCGCCCATCTCCTCGGCCATGCTCCGTTGCACTTCGGTCGCCAGGCGATGGCTCTCATCGCGATGGCTGTTTCGCAGAATGCCGTCCAGGAGCCCGGGCAGATCGTGGAGGCTCTTCATCGAAGCCGCGTTCTCCATTGCCGCCACCGCCCTCGCCTCATCGTCTTGAGCCATGGCGAGGTAGTAGGTCTCATACCCATTGCGTCGTTTGTCTTTGTGGGCGTTGAAGTGGATCGAGAGGAAGAGATCGGCGCTCCGCTGGTTCGCTATGGTGGTCCGCTCCTCGAGCGGCACGTAGCGATCGTCGGAGCGGGTTAGAAAAGCGTCGAAGGTGCCCTGCGCTTCGAGCAACCGCTCGAGCTCGATCGCAACCTGCAGGGTCACGTCCTTCTCTCGGAGCCCCTTGGCACCGATCGCACCGGGGTCACGGCCCCCATGCCCGGGATCAATCGCAATCTGAGCGACTCGCAGCCCGAGCTCTTGAGCCAGCGAGGCCGTGCCGACCGGCATGGCATAACGCAGCTCCGGCTCACCAGGACGCCGCAGGTCGAGCACGATCCTCGAAGGGTCGGCGAGCTCGAAGACGCTGTAATCAGTCTCCCCGGCCGGATCGATCACTATTCTGGCGGTCGTCGAGTCGAACTGTGAGGCGCGGACGACGCGCAGCAGTCCGTCGTCGACCTCCAGCTCGGCCGCCTGTGCGTAGGCCACGGCGTCGAAGAAGTCGACGTAGATTCGGTCCGGATCATTGAGCCGATTGTGCTTGAAGGAAACCGAGCTCGAGAGCTCGACGACGACTCGCGTCGAACGGGGCGACGACCAGGTCCTGATCCCCTTTACGTAGGGGCGCCCTTGTGAACGAAGCCAATTCTCGCCCCGGCCGACGACACTGAGCTCCCCGTCCGGGTCGCCCCAAAGCCGCTGTTCCAAGAGCAGCGAAGTCTCGGTGGGCTCCTTCCCGCCCAGCTCCTCGATTATCAGCGCGAGGTTGCGGCGGGCAGCCCCACCACCGGCGTCGGACTCTATCAGCTCTCGTAAGCGACGAGCGCCGGCCGCGTCCTTCCATTCTCGATAAAGCTCGACAAGACGATCTCGGGCGCTCTCATACATGTCGCCATCGGGATGATCGCGAACGACTTGGAGCAGGTCCTTTTCGCCCCTTGCGGGGGCGGAGAGCTGAATCCGCTTCAACGCCGCGAGCAGAAGCGCATCGTCGGCGAGTCGGGACTCGGGATATGCCCGAGCCATCGCTTCGAATTCCGAGGCCGCGGAGGACTGGTCCCCCTTCTTCTCGTAGCTCAGACCGATCGAGTAGAGGGCATCGGGTGCCCAGCGCGACTTCGGGTAGTGACTCGCCACCTCCTGGAAGAGCCCGATCGTGCGGTCCCAATTCCGGGCTGTGTCCTCTCGCTGGTGATCGATGTTTCGGTGGTAGCGATCGCGGGCCGTTGCATACGCCCTTTCCGCGGCGTCGCGCGCGGCCATCGCGTCGGGGCCGAGAAGAACGATCGCGGCGACGACGATTCGCAGCCATGAGAGAATGCGCATGCAGGGCATTCTTCACATGAATCCGCATGTAGGCAAGCAGGTTCGCGCGAGCCCCTCAGGTCCCGGAGGGGGACTGCTCTGGCCCCGGGCTTCTGCTGATCTCGAGGAAGTGGTCGTAGGACCGAACGGCCAGACTCTCGCGGAAGAGATCGAACTGCCCCTCTCTCACCGCGTCGTAGTACGCCAAGGTGAAGCCGAGATCCCATTTGTAGTGCGGTAAACAGGCGGCGGGGAAAGCCCCGTACGGCAGCTCCACCACTGCATCCACGTGCCGCCCCGAGATCTGAAGCCCTCCTCCGCCGAGGTCATCGACGATCGCCTCCGCCGTGGCGAAGGTCTTTGCGGCGGAGAGCGCCATCTCCTGGTCCAGGCCCGCCGACGTATCGATCCGCAGGTTCCCGCGTCGATCCGCGGCCTGGACGTGCAGCAACGCCACATCGGGCCGAATCGGCGGAATGGCAACGAGAGGCACGCCGCTGTAAGGGC
>CAZFNT010000152.1:8312-8582 GCA_964520315.1 uncultured Gemmatimonadota bacterium | reverse complement strand
CGATGGCCGACGGTGTTTCGATGAACAACGCGTTTGCCGTCCACTTCGCGCTCAAGCAACACCTTTTCGGCGTGAATCCGAACGGCATTCCCACTCTACCCCTCTACTGCGTCCCCTTCGTGCTGGCTCGATTCCTGGATCGTCCCGCGGCGCGGTGGCTGAACGGCGCTCTCTTTCTGCTATTCGCGGGGGTGATCGTTCTCTCTATGTCACGGGCGACCTGGTTGGGGGCGGCGGTGGGATGCACGGCATGCTACCTGTTGTTCGAAG
>CAZFNT010000152.1:2895-8302 GCA_964520315.1 uncultured Gemmatimonadota bacterium | reverse complement strand
AGCGCAGCGGGGCAATTGGGGGCGATTACTCAAGACCACGGGCGCGATGCTCCTGGTCGCCACAGTGTTTCTGGCCGCGAATTGGAGCACCCTTCAGAGCCTGCTTTTCGTTCAGCGTGGCACCGCGGGTCGTGGGTTCCTGTGGGAGGCGGCCCTGCGGATGGTCGCCGATCATCCGATCACCGGGATCGGACCCGGCATGTGGAGGGCGATGGCCGCGAGCTACGCCGTCTATAGCGGCCCTTTGGACATGACGCATGGGGCCGCACACGCCCACAACGCCTTCCTGATGGCGGCCGCCGAGCAGGGTATGGCCGGGGTACTCCTGACCGTTACTTACGCTGGACTGCTTCTGAAGGACGGGCTCTCGGGGCTTTTTGGACGCGACGCCGGACTCTCGCCGGACTTTCGAGTTCATCTGGTCGCATGCGTGGCGGTCGTCGGCGCGCTCGCGACCCGGGGCCTGTTCGAGGCGACGATGGTGGTTTGGCCCGGATCCCCGATCTACTCGATCTGGCTGACCTTGGTGGCGGTCTCGATGTGCAGAATGAGCGACCGGAGGTGAGCTACCGTGAGGGCTCGCCGACCAGCGCCCGAGGCGCGCTCGGATCTTCGGTGGCGAGCCGACCGAGCCCCACCATATCGGTCCATTGGCGCTCGACGACCGCGGGCGCAACGTACGGCAGAAGCGCACCCAGGTATGAGTAGCCCGCGCCGACGCAGAGCAGGTCGGGGTAGCGGATCTTGAGAGCGTGGGTCGCGCGCAGGTGCCGGGCCACGCCCACCAGCGGTTCTTCAGGTCGCGGGTAAGCCGAGGCGCCCGCGGTCGCCGATGGCTGGTTCATGTGGGGACAGTAGTGGCGGCTGCCTCCGGTGCTTCCGATGATCCGAACCCCCAGGGAGCGGAGCAGGGTCACGACCTCGAAGGGTTCGCTCGAATCGCACGATTCCGGCTCTTCGGTGTCGACCCCGAAGCCGTGGAGGTAGGGGAGCTCGGAGGGCGCGAGTGGAATCGGACGCCCCGGACGCCGTGCATTGTCGGGGTCGCTCTCGAAGGGAAGGGCGTCGAAGAGCGAGAGCCGAACCGCGATCACCAGGCCTGGGGCCTCGGCGCGGATTCCGGCGATGATCCGTCTCAGCAGTCTGGTGCGCGCCCCCAGCGAGCCGCCGTAGCGCCCCTCTCGTGTGCGGGCCGCGAGCAGCTCGTTCAGCAGCTCGCCGTTCCCGTGATGCAGATCGACAAAACCGAATCCGGCGTTCCAGGCAATGCGAGCGGCGCGGATCAGGTCTTCGCCGACTCCTTCGAGCTCGAGATCGCTCAGTGGCTGGGCGCTCTCTCCGGTGCGGGAGCGGGCGTCGAGATAAGGGTGGCGCATCGCCGGTCGGGGGGCCGGCCTGCCGCGCGAATCGATCGCCCAGCGGCCGGCGTGCGCGAGCTGCAGGCCGATGCACCACCCCTTCTCACTGCTCCAGCTCTCTTCGCGCGCTTCGGCCGCGGCCTTACGCAGCGCAGTCAACCCGTCGGGGTGGGGGAGGAGCTGACCAGGCTGCGCACGCCCGGACTCGCTGACCGCCACGGCCTCGGACCACAGGAGCGATGCTCCACCGCGGCCATGTTCCGCCCAACGGCGCAGAGTCGTGGCAGTCGGCTCCCCATCCGGCCCCGCGTCGCCTCCAATCGAGGGAAGACTCGCGATTCGATTCGCCAGTCGCAGGCCGTGGACTTCGAAGGAGGCGGCCGCGGGGGACTCCGGTCCCACGAAGGGCAGGTCCGCCACGGGAAACGATAGATTGAGCTCCTCCAGTCGGTCCCGGAGCCGGGCCGGGCCGAGGGCCGGAGCATCGTGAACGGACGCCGTGGTCAATCTGCCTCCTACGGGTACTGGTTGGCTATTCCGTCCATCGACAGATCGTCGCATTTATCCAGTGAAGTCCACACCTTGATAGACTGAACATCCCCTCTCCACCGCCGAGCCCCGCAATGAACCGGCAACGCGCCATCATCCACGCAGATCTCGACCAGTTCTTCGCCGCGGTCGAGGTGCTCGACCGACCCGAGCTGGCCGGCAAGCCGGTGATCGTCGGATCCGATCCGAAGGGTGGCAAAGGGCGAGGGGTGGTGTCGACGGCCTCGTACGAAGCGCGAGAGTTTGGCGTTCACTCCGCTCTCCCTATCTCGCGGGCCTGGCAACGCTGCCCTCACGGGGTCTACCTGCGCCCCCGCATGTCGCGCTACGTCGAGATCTCCAAGCGCGTGATGGCGATCTTCCGGGGCTTCACACCCGAAGTAGAGCCGCTCTCTCTCGACGAGGCCTTCCTCGATGTCACCGGAAGCCGTCGCCTCTTCGGGGATGGGCCGACGATCGCGCGGGCCATTCGACGCGAGATTTTCCGGCAGGAGCGCCTGGTGGTTTCGATCGGCGTGGCGGCTACCAAATCGGTCGCCAAGATCGCCTCCGACTTCGACAAACCGGACGGCCTGGTCTTGGTGCCACCGGGCCGGGAGCTGGAGTTCCTCGCGCCCTTACCGATTCGCCGCCTCTGGGGAGTAGGGCCGAAAGCCGCGGAAGTATTGGCGCGGCTGGGTATTCGGTGGGTGAAGGACCTGTACTCGATCGATTCCGCGTTGCTGCGCCGTGCACTCGGCAGCGCCCACACCGCGCATCTCTTGGCCCTGGGGCGCGGTGAAGATCCGCGCCACGTCGAGCCCGAGGTCGGCGCGAAATCGGTGGGGCACGAGATCACATTCGACAGCGACGTGGTCGATCCGGAAGAGGTGGAGCGAACCCTACTTATGCTCGCCGATCACGTGGGCCGGCGGATCCGGTCGATGGGGCTCAAGGGACGAACGGTTCAGCTCAAGCTACGGTGGTCCGATTTCACCACGCTGACCCGCGCCGACACCCGCGATCCGGCGACCGAGTCGAGCCTCGATATCTATCACCGCGCCGCCGAGAAATTGCACCGGCTCTTCGAGAAGAACCCCGGCCGCGCGGTGCGTCTGATCGGTGTATCGGTGACCGGCTTCGGTGAGCCGGCGCAGCAGGAGCTCTTCGGCGATCCCGCGGAGGCGGACGCGCGACTCGACCACGCCGCCGATCTCATACGTGATCGTTTTGGCGAGTCGGCTATCGGGCCCGCGCGTCTAGTTCGGCGGCCAATAGAGGAGACATAGTCAGAAGCCCAGCGCCACGTGCGGCCCGCGCGGATCCGCTCCCCCCTCGAGTCGACCGTCTTCCGCCACCAGAATCGCATCGGCCCGACTCCAGGTCGCGTCGCGCACATCGAGCTCATGACCCCGCGCCTCGAGCGCCAACGCCACATCGGCCGAGAGAGCGAAAGGCTCCGCGCGCAGCCGGTTCGGTAGCCATTGGTGGTGTGTTCGCGGCCACGAGACCGCCCCTTGCACATCCATACCCAGGTCGACCACATTCAGAATCACCTGATAAACCGTCGTGATGATCTTCGATCCGCCCGGGCTGCCGACTACAAGCAACAATTTTCCGTCTTTCGTCACGATCGAGGGCGTCATCGATGAAAGAGGGCGTTTTCCCGGCTCGATCGCGTTCGCTTCAGCACCAACCAACCCGAACTGGTTCGGAATCCCTGGTTTGGCGGAGAAATCGTCCATCTCGTCGTTCAGTAGAAAGCCGGTACCCGGCGCCACGATCGCCGCGCCGAAATAGGCGTTCAAAGTTACCGTCATCGACGCGGCGCCACCCCTCGCATCGACAACCGAAATATGTGTTGTGTGATCGCTCTCGTTTTTGTGTAAGGAGTGGGGGACGCGTCCCGCTTCGAGTCCGGCGGTAGCATGCGCAGGCTCGAAATCGCGCATTCTCCGCATCAGATAAGCGCGGCCAAGAAGCTCCTTGACCGGCAGCTCACGACGATCCGGATCGCCGAGGTGGAGCGCCCGGTCCGCGAAAGCCCGCCGCGCCACTTCGGCTTGCAGGTGTATCAGCGCCGAAGAGCCTGCTCCCAGTGCGCCCACGTCGTGCGCTTCGGTCATCGCGAGCATCTGCAATAACGCCACTCCGCCCGAAGAGGGTGGAGGCATCGAAATGACACTCACTTTCCGGTAAGTGCCCGTGAGCGGCTCGCGCCAGACCGGCCGGTAGCGAGCGAGATCGGCCGTAGTGATCAGGCCGCCGTTGCTCTCCATCGCGGCGGCTACGAGGCGGGCGGTCTCACCTTGGTAGAAAGCGTCGCGACCTCGTCGCGCGATGCTCTCGAGCGTGGCGGCCAGATCGGGCTGGCGAAATATGTCGCCTTCCGTGAATGGGCGGTCGCGACGCACGAAGATCGCGCGAGCTGCGGGGTCGCGCGCGAGCCGATCGGCGGAAGCGTGCAGCCATCGGGCATCGATCTCGCTCAGCGCGAAACCGTCGCTGGCGAGCCCTATCGCTGGCTCGATCAGGCGCCGCAGCGGAAGAGCGCCCAGCGTGTTCGCCGCCTCGGCATAGCCGGCCACGGCGGCGGGAACGGCGACCGCGAGCCATCCGTCGAGGGAGCGGCGCGGCGCCACCTGCCCTCGCTCGTCGAGGAACATATCGCGTGTCGCGCGCTCGGGAGCCACCTCTCGAAAATCCAGCGCGCGCGCGCTGCCTTCGGCGGACCGCGTCACCAAGAAGCCACCCCCGCCCAGATTGCCGTCCTTAGGACTGACAACCGCCATTGCGAATGCCGTCGCCACCGCCGCATCCACCGCATTGCCACCGGCGCGCAGCACCTCGAGCCCGGCTTCCGCGGCAAGCCGATGCCCGGCCACGACCATGCCATGAGCCGCCCGCACGGGAGGCATGTGCGCGCCCTGGGCGGGAAGCCCGAGCGGAAGCAGAGCCGCGAGAAGGGCGGCCATTAGAGCGAAGCGATTCACTCTTACGGGACCTTGACGCGCGTGCCATGGACCAGCGCGAGGTTGCGTCCTTCGTTCTGAATCCCCGAGACCCTGAGGGAGCGGCCGAGGCAGGCCGATACCGAGTCGGCCATTCGCCGCGCATCTTCTTCTCTGAGGAAGAGGCCGAATCCGATCCTGAAGCGGCGCCCGTCGGCGCTGGCCCGCTCGACGTAGATCGGGTCGGCGCCTTCGCCCCGAATCATCAGCGGAAAGAGGGTCCAGTCGACCGAGGGCCCCGGGCGCCAGCCGGTCGACGGCTCGCAGGCTAGCTCGAGGCGCTGCAAGGTCTCCCTGGCGTCGCTGTGATCGAGGGTGCCGTCGACCTTCACCGTGTAGAGCCGATGGGGCCAGTAGGTGCCGGCAGTGTTGTCGGGCTCGGCCAGGTCGAGACTCAGCACCTCTTCCAAACGCTCGATCCACTCCGGCAGCAACCGCGCGGGAATGAGGGGACGATCGTGCGGTGGCAGCGGCAGTATCGGCCGGTCGTCGGGAGCGAGCGCACCTGGC
>CAZFNT010000152.1:0-2885 GCA_964520315.1 uncultured Gemmatimonadota bacterium | reverse complement strand
GGCGGCAGGGCCGTGAGGCGCAGTGGGGCCGGTGCGGAGGTAGGACCCAGCAGGCGATCGATCTCACCCAGCAGGCGCGCCAGCAGCAAGAGCCGGTCCATAGGGGCTCTGCCACCTGGGCCGGGGCCGAGATCGGCGAAGACCTCGACCCGCTCCAAGCGGAAGACGATCGGCCCGGCACGGGCGACCGGTTCATCGGAGTCGAGAACGCCGCTGGGGAACTGAAGGTCTCGGTCCCCCTGGGCGTGTGCGATTCCCGTCGCGAGAAGGAGGGAGAGCCAGGCGACGATCGCTCCGAGCATGTTGCGTATGCGCATGCCCTGATGATAGCGATTCGCGCCGGAGCGCGGAAAGGGTCTCGGCCGTCAGCCGATCACCGCCCGACCGATTCCGGAGCGGCGCGCATTCCCAGCCGCTTCAGCTTCGTTCTGATCGACGACTCCTCGAGAGCGATGCTGCGGGCCGCCGCGCGCCTGTTTCCGCCGCTGCGCTCCAGAGCCTGCGCGAGCACGTAGCGCTCGACATCGTCGAGAATCTGGCGGTAGCCGGAGGTCTCGATCGATACGTAGAGCCGAGCCAGCATTGCTTCGTCGAGCGGAGCATTTTCTCGTGCGCCACTTACGCGGGCCGGCAGAGTCGCGCACTCGATCCGTCCTCCATTGCGTGCCGCGAACGCTGCCGAAGCCAGTACGACGTTGCGCAGCTCGCGCACGTTGCCCGGCCACCGATAGAGCTCTAGAGCCTCGCGGGCCTCGGAGGTCACCGTGAACTCGATCCCGTCTCCGAGCTGAAGCTCGTGCTCCGCGAGAAAGTGCTCCGCCAGAGTCATGATGTCGCCGGGGCGATCGCGCAAGGCAGGCAGCTCCACCTGAAAAGCATTCAAGCGATAGTAGAGATCTTCTCTGAAAGCTCCTTCTGCAACAGCGGTCTCGATGGCTGCATTGGTGGCGGCCAATATGCGGAAGTCGACCTTTACTCCGCGCGTGCTCCCCACAGGGATCACGATCTTCTCTTCGATGGCGCGGAGTAGCTTCGCCTGCACATCGGCCGGCATCTCGCCGATCTCGTCGAGGAAGAGCGTGCCTCCGTCGGCGGCCTGGAAGAAGCCGGGCTTGTCGCGACGGGCGCCGGTGAATGCTCCTCGGGCGTAGCCGAAGAGCTCCGCTTCGAGAAGCTCACGGGGCACGGCCGCGCAGTTCACCGCGACGAAGGGGCCGCCCGCCCGCGGGCCGTTTTCGTGGACGGCGCGGGCGACCATCTCTTTGCCGGTGCCCGAGGCGCCGAGCAGGAGCAGAGGCAGGTCGGTGTCTTTGACGACGTCGATCGCATCGAGGACGCGGAGCATCGCGGGCGAGCGCGTGACGATCTCAGTGTACCGCGGCGCCACCGCGGCAAAGTCGCCTCGATGCGATCCGGGCGCTCGGCCCGTTGCGGGGACCTTCATGGGCGGGTCGAGACGCGAGAGCGCCGCCAGTCCGCTCGCGAGGAAAGCGAAGGTCTTGAGGTCGGTGGCAGTGAAGGGCGCTGGCGGCGTGCCGAGATCACGTTCGACATAGAGGATCCCGGCCGGTTCATCCGCACTTCCTAGCGGAAAGAGCAGTGAAGTGGTCCCCTCCTCCGAGGGGCCGTGGCGGGGACCCTCTGAGGGCTCGGTCAGCAGGCGGCGGGCGATCGGAAGAGCGGATTCCTCAGCCCAACCGATCGCGCAGACGAGATCGATCTCGCCGGAGCCTATCGCCAAGAATGCCCGTTGGGCGGCGAGGCGATCGGTGATGGCGGCGATCAGGCGGACCACGTGCGCTCGTATGTCCTCGGAGCGCAACCCTTTCAGGATCTCGCCGACGGCCAGCGCGTCGTCGTCGAGAGTTCGCCGCATAGCCTCGCGGGCGGCCTTGCGCGCGACATCGACCCGCTCCGCGAGTCTCTCGAGCAGCTCCGTCTCGACCGGGGAGCAGTCATCGAGCAGCTCGGCCAGCCGCGCATCGAGCTCGTCGAGCGCGACGATCCCCTCTTCGGGCGTTTTGGCAGCGGCGAGCTCGGCCTCGAGCAGCTCTACCTCGAGGGCACAGCTCGCCGCGTCGATGCGATGCGCGAAGTTGCGCGCCCGTTGTAGGAGCGTTCGGATCGTGCGCGTTCGGATCGGTGCGGGATCTCTCAGCAGGCATGCCGCACGATCGACGAAGAGGCGGAAAGAGCTCAGCACCAGGCCGTCCTGATCGAGCAGCGCTTCGGCCGCGTCGAAGACATCGGCGGCGAGGCCGGTCTCTCCGCGCGCGTGGTGGGCAAGCGATAGAATCCGCAGGGCGTCGATCCGCGGGTGCTCGCCCGCGTCGTCGTCGAGCTCCGCGAGGACGTCGCCAAGAATGGTGATGGCGCGACCGGGGCGCTCGCCGCGACGCGCGATCACGTTCGCTAACGACACACGGATCTCGGCCTTCAGCTCTTCCGACTGCAGATTCTCTTCGTTTGCGTAGAGCGCCTTGCGAAGCAACCTCGTCGCGGCGGGCGCGTTGCCCGCGAGGCTCTCCGCGATGCCGCGAAGCATGAGAAAGCGCGAGTAGAGCTCCGGGTGCCGGCTCACGATTCCGGCGTCGCGCACCTGCTCGATCATCTTCTCGATCCCCGAGCGGCTGCCCAGCCACGCCCGCCCGACCGCAGCGTTGAGCAGGGCCACGACCCGCTCCCGTTCTCTTCCAGCCGCACCGAAGAGCTCGGCCGCTTGTGCCAGCTCACGGTCGGCCGCGATCACGCCGCCGAGCTGCTGGTGGGCCAGGGCCAGATTGACGCGCAGTCTGGCCCGCGCCTCGGCCGTCTCAGAGAGGCTGAGCGCCTGCGCCAAGAGCCTGATCGCCTCGCCCGGGCGCACTCTGAGCAGTGCGACGCTC
>CAZFNT010000151.1:3725-8601 GCA_964520315.1 uncultured Gemmatimonadota bacterium | reverse complement strand
GTGGCTCATGGACTCCCCGGGCAGACTGATATGCACCGCGGACCGAATGCTGCTCCCACCCTGTCTATCGGCAGATCGGCGCATCGGGTTTGGAACCAACTACGACCTGTGGCAAAGTCGACGGATGATGTCGAAATCGAGACCCCTGGCGATCGTGCTCACGGCGGCCCTCTGCGCGGGCTGCGGCGGAGCGAATTACCTGCATCTGAAGGACGGCACCGCCCTCGAATGCGAAGCGGCGGCCTACAACGAAGAGCTCGATGGGTGGCTCGCGGAGCTGTCGGGATCCGGCGCGACGATCCTGGTCGAGTCGGACCGGGTGCGCGGCGACACGCCGATCAGCGGGTCCGCGGAGGGTGGCCGGGTCGTCGACGATGTCGATCCGGGAGCTGCGGGTCCCGAGATGGCCGAGGCGGCCGGTGCTCTGATCGAGGAGCTGATCGCGGCACTGGGCGGCGAAGGGGAGCGCCCCAGTGTGCTCTTCGCGAGCCTGGAGAATCTCACGCCGCGCCGTCTTCCGGCCGAGCTGCTCGACGAGGCAGTGAAATCCCACATCGGCGAATCGGCCGAGGCGGTCACAGGGCAGAGGCGACGCGCCCTCGCCTCCTCTCTGCGCAGCGGATTCGACGCGTCCCGCATCAGGGCATCCGATCTAGAGCTGATCGCCTTCTACGAGGTGGATCACTTGGTCCTGTCGAGAGTCGAGAGCGAGCCGGTGGAGGGGGCCGAAGGGGGCTCTGGACACCTCTACCGCCTCAGTTTGCGCGCCATGAGCGGGCACACCGGCACTGAGATCTGGTCCGGCTCACGGGAGTGGATCGTCTCTTGGTAGACCGTACCGACCTCGGCATCGCGGTGGTCGCCTATCGCTCGCGGGAGCTCGTCGTCCGTTGCGTCGAATCGGTGCAAAGGGAGCTGCGCGGGGCCTCGTGGTGTCTAGCGGTCGTGAACAACAGCCCGGGGGACGGAACCACGCGGGCACTCGAAGCCGAATGCGGAGAAGGGATCGTCGCGGTGGACGCTCCTCGCAATCTGGGATTCGCCGCCGGCTGCAATCTCGCGGCCGAGAAGCTCCCGAAGCGGTGTCGCTACCTTCTGCTTCTCAACCCCGATACCGAACTGAAGGACGCTTCCGCGGCCGAGCTGGTTCGATATCTCGATGATCACCCCGAGGTCGGTATCGCCGGCGCGCAGCTCTGCTTCGAGGACGGGCGACCACAGCCGAGCGCACGGCGCTTTCCTTCGCTCGGAAACCTGATCTTCTCTCGGCGCTCCCCCCTGTCGCGGCTGCTACCCGGCAACTCGGGGTCGCGCGACTATGTCTACGCGGATCGAGACATCGACCTGGCCGGGCCGGTCGACGCGGTGGCAGGCGCGGCTTTGGCGATCCGCTCGAGCCTCTGGCGGGAGCTCGGTGGCATGGACGAATCGTTCTTCATGTACGGTGAGGATTCAGACCTGTGCTACCGAGCCAGAGAGAAGGGCTGGGAGGTACATCTCGTTCCGGCCGCGAAGATCCATCACCGCTGGGGCGGTGCCACATCGAAGCACCGAATCGCGGCCTCGGTGGAGCACCAGAGATCGATCGTTCGCTTCTTGCGCAAGCACGGTAAAGTGTCGCGACCGACCCACCTTCTGCTGGGCGGTATCGTCGCGATCGAAGGGTTCTTCTTCAAGCTACCGAGACGATAGCTCACGTAGGTCCGCCCCGGTAGGGGACTGAAATACCCTGAGATCGAACTCGGGCAGCACCGCCAGCAAGTGATCCATGATGTCTGCTTGGATCAGCTCATAAGCAACCCAGTCTTGATCAGATGAGAAGACGTATATTTCGATCGGCACACCCTTCTCGCCCGGGGCGAGCTGCCGCACGAGAAAAGTCATGTTCCGGTTTATCTTCATATGAGCCCGCAGGAACTCTCGAACGTAAACCTGAAAAGTGCCCAAGTTCGTCAAGCGGCGACCATTTACCGGATTCGACAGATCGATATCGCGTGCCTTGTTCCAACTGTCTATCTCGGCGCGACGTTCCTTCAAGTAGCCCTTCAGATGATCGATCGTTTCGAAATGACGCAGCATTTCAGGGGAGCAGAACTTGATGCTGGTCATGTCGATGTGGATCGCTCGCTTGATCCTGCGCCCCCCCGACTCCGACATGCCACGCCAGTTCCTGAACGAATCCGAGATGAGAGCGTAGGTCGGAATCGTGGCCGTGGTCTTGTCCCAATTCTGTACCTTGACCGAGGTCAGCCCCACTTCGATCACGTCTCCGTCGGCGCCGTACTGGCCCATCTCGATCCAGTCTCCGATGCGCACCATGCGATTCGCCGTGAGCTGAATGCTGCCGACCAGTCCGAGAATGGTGTCTTTGAAGATGAGCAGCAGGACCGCCGTGAGTGCGCCGATCCCCTTGATGAACACCCACGGATCAGCCTGCATCAGAGCGGAGATCACGAAGACGCAAGCGAAGAAGATGGCGATCCCTTTTAGCCCTTGGGCGTAGGCGCTGATCGGCACCTCTTTCGCGATCGGGTATTCCTCGTAGATCTCGAGCACCGCATCGACGAGCGAGAGGAAGACCAACACAGCGACGATCGTGAAGAGGGCTCCGGTGACCGAGATGCAGAGATCTTCCGGCAGAAGCGAGCCGGCCCCCGCGAAAAAACGCAGCACGAAGAGGGGCGCCAGATGTGCGAGGCGCTCGAACACGCCGTGCCGAACGAGGATATCGTCCCACTGCGATTCGGTCTTGACCGCCACTCTCTGTACGCCGCGGATCAGGATTCGCCGCGCGAGCCGGTCGGCAACGAATGCGAGGGTGAGCGCGATCAGGAGCGTGGCGAGCTCGGCCGCGTAGCCGGCGAGGGTCGGCTCGAGGCCGAAGGAGAGGAGTCTCGTCGAGAGCAGGTCGTTCATAGGGCGATCTCGGAGCGGTGTGGACGGGTCGGTCAAAGACCGAGATGCTACAGGATCGCGGTGGCGATCATTGCGATCAGCCGGCAATTACCGATCGCGCGGGCTCGCACAGCCACTCGCTGCAATCCCAACCGAGCATCGCTTCGAGGGAGCGGATCTCCGGCTCGAGAATCGACTGGACGCGCCGGCGCTCTTGATCGGTCATTGGGCGCCCATATGGGCGTGCGTGCGCGGTCACGTGGGCATCGACCTGCATAGAGGCTACTCCCAGGAAGGCGCAGACCCTGTCGATCGCCACTTGAGGCCGCTGGCGAAGCTCTTCACTTCTCAAGATCAGCGTCTGCTCTTCTGAGAAGAGGTGCCAGACCCGGCGAATCTGCTCGCAATAATGGCCGCGATCGATGTACGAGTAGATGCGGTGTTGAAGCGGGCGCCTTGTACGGACTCGAGCCCGCTCCTGCTCGATGGCCGCCAGGAAGGGCAACTGATCGAGGTTCCGCTGGATCTCCATGTTCCATTGAGAGTAGGCCCTCTCAATCGGATTGCGCAGAATCAGGATCCACTTCATCGAGCAGTTGTAGTGCCAGATTCGGCGAGCGGCCGGCCACCAATACATGTGAGACGGCGTCGCCTCGCCACGGATCTTCTCGGGATTCGTCCAATCGAAGTGGGCGTGGTAGTCCGTGAGGTTCACCTGTGAGCGAGCGAAAACCGCTTCGTTGTCGAAGAAATGAGGCTCTTTGCAATCCGCCATGCAAAGAGCGGGGTGGCGGCGAAGGTACTGGTCGAGAGCGGAGGTTCCGCCCCTCTGCACGCCTCCAATGACGAAATCGATCCGATCTTCCCGTCCGGGCTGCGCTCGCTCTCCGTTCCGCGACATCGTGGGCCGACTCCTCACTATTCGGCGCCGTGATCGGCACTCCCCACGATCATCGGCGGACCGAGGGCGGCGACTTGAAGAGAAGGAGGCTCTGCCACGATCCGCCACCTAAGGGTCCGGAAAGAAACAAACGTGCCACCTCGCATCCCATCTTCGGGCCATCTTCGACCGATGCCTCAATCGTGCAATCCTCGGCGTAGGTGGCGGATCCTGGTCTACCTTCCGGGGCGCCTGATCCACGCCTCGCCGAGCAGGAGCAGGGCTAGCAACGCAACCAGCAACGGCTCCAGCGCGAAGCCGGGGGGGGGCAATCCTTCGGTGTGCGCGTGATCCGGGCGCAACAGCTGCAGGCTTGCGTGGCCCTCGACCGTGGGGAGAGAAGCGGGATCGGTCCACCCCAAATCCCCTACTCGGGCTGAGACATTGGCCACGAAATCGACCCGCTCGCCCCCGATCCGCCAATGGTGGGGGCCGGAGCTCTCCAGGAGATCGGATGGAAGACGCACGCCACCGGCGGCGACCCTAAGGGAGTCCCCGGTCGGGAGGTAGAGTACGGCCTCGGTCGCGCCTGGGGGGCCGAGGGGCGAGATGAAGTGCGCACCCAGCTCGACCGATTCCGCGGCGAGCGCCCGACCCGAGAGATGAAGTGCACACTGGTGCAGAAGGGCCACTACCGGCGCGTGGGCGGGCCACTCTCCCCAGCTCAAGTCTAGCGCGGTCGCCAGCACGGCGACCCGCCCCAGGCCGACCTCCCGCGTCGTGATAAGAGGTTCGCCGCCCGAGAGGGTCAAGATGGTGCGGGCGGAGGATCGAAGAGATAGGGCCCGGCGGATAGGGGCCTGCCTGAGGGCATCGAGCTCCTCGGGAGAGAAGAGGGCGAGGATCGGATGGGAGGCATCGACGTGCTCTATGCGCAGGTGTCGGCTCCCAGCGAGCACGCCGACGACCTCGGCGCCGCAAAGCTTGGCCAGCCCGGAAGACCGCCATGCGCGCAGATCGGTTCGCGGCCCCAGAATCGCGAGCAGGCCGGAACCCGCGCGCACGCGCAAAGCGATTTCGTCGACGACCTCGAAGGGGAGG
>CAZFNT010000151.1:0-3715 GCA_964520315.1 uncultured Gemmatimonadota bacterium | reverse complement strand
AGGCAGTCCTTAGGGACCGCGCAGGAGTAGCTTCCCATCTTGGCACCGGGGAGAGCTCGCTGGGTCGAATGCGGCGGAGCGGACCGACTTCTTCGGGATCGAGAATGCGCGCGGCCCACGCGTCGCTGGCTTCGCCCTCGCCCTCGCCGACGACCCAGATCGAGAGCGGGCGCCAGGGTGCGATATACGCATGGCGTTCGTCGTCGAGAGTGAGTCCGTCAGCATCGATCGATGCGCGAAGATGTCCACCCGAGGGGCTGTCGATCTCCATCCGGCTGGCGGCCATCGGCTCGGCCGGCAGTGCGAACCGCCGTATCGGCTCTCCGACGAGCTCGATGCTCAGCTCGATCGGCCCGGGATCACCGCCCCATTGCTGCACGGCGAAGTCTATTTGGACCTCTTCGGGACCGATCCGTGCGGCCCTGAGCGAGGTGATACCCCGGTTGGCTCCGTCTCCTCGAGCCACGGGGAGCACGACGACGCGGATTTGGTCCGCTGAGTGCGCGTCATCGGCCGGGGGCGGTGCGCGCCAGGCCGCACCCCGAAAGTCGGAGATGACGACCAGATCGAGGGCTTGCACTCCGACCTCGACTCCCCAGGCGGCGGCGACCTCTCGCAGGGCGGATAAGGGCTGAGGCAGGCCGGGACGAGGAAGCGCTTCCAGTCGGCGCAGCGCGGCCAGCAGGGGCTCCTGCTCGTCGAATGGGCCCGCCGTCCGACGCGCCCCGGTCGCGTCGAAGGCCAGCAAGGCCACCGGCCGTTGGGGCTCCGCTCTCTTGAGCAGGCCATCGGCGGCGGCGATCGCCCGGTCCCAGGAGCTTCGCCCCGTCGCCTCTCGATGCGTCATCGATGCCGAGGTGTCGAGAGCCACGATCGTGAGCCGCCTTCCCCCTTCCGCTCCCCAGTAGGGGCGCGCGGCCAAGAGCACCGCCGCGGCGATCATGGCGGTCCTGAGCAAGAGGAGGAGCTTCTCTCGCAGGCGGCTCGCGCGGGCGTTCGATTCGACCAGGTCGGCGAGATCTTCGACCGCGGGAAACTCGAGGAACTTGCGGCGCTTGCGGCTGAGGAGGTGGATCAGCGCCGGGAGGGCGGCGAGGGGAAGGGCCCATAGAGCGGCGGGAGCGAGGTAGCTCACGGCCCCGATCTCGCTCGGCGCCGAAGCAGCGCCCCGAGCGCCAAATCGAAGGGTTGGTCGGTGGCGAGGGTGCTGAAGTCGGCCCCCGCGGCGCCGAATAGGGCTGTCCATTGACGCGCCCGCTCCGCCTGGCGGGCTCGAATCGCTCGGCGAGCCTCGATCCCGTGCGTCGCGACGACACGGCCGGTCTCGAGGTCTTTCAGGACCACATCGCCGCGCAGGTCGAGCTCCACCTCGCTCGGATGCAGCACACGGATGGCGAGCACGGCGTGACCCCGATGACGCAGATGCCGGAGCCCGTGCTCGACCGATGTCGCGTCGCAGTCCTGCAGGTCGGAGAGGAGGATCACCAGTCCGCGCCGGCGCATTCTCTCGGCGGCACGGTGCAGGGCGCCGGCAACGTCGGTGCGCCGGGGGAGCGCCTCGGCCTCTTCAAGCACCGAAAGAAGCACGCGCCGATGGCTCGATCGAGAGGAAGGAGCCACGATCCGCACTATTCGATCGGCGAAGAGCATGAGTCCGACGGCGTCGCGTTGACGCAGCAAGAGGTGCGTCAAAGAAGCGGCGAGGGCGCGGGAGTAGAACGACTTGTCCAATGGCCCATCGGCCGCTCCCCGCTCGCTCGGGTAGGCCATCGAACGGGATAGATCGAGCAGGATCATCGCACTGAGATTGGTCTCCTCTTCGAACTGCTTGACGTAGTAGCGGTCTGTGCGCCCCCAGACCCCCCAGTCGATCCTTCGCAGGTCGTCGCCGGGGCTGTAGGGGCGATGCTGCGAGAACTCCGCGGAGAACCCGTGATAGGGGCTGCGGTGCAGGCCCGCGAAGAAGCCCTCGACGACGTGTTTGGCGATCAGATCGAGATTCGCCAGGCGGGCGACCGCCTCGGGCGGAAGCAGTTGGCGGCGGCTCATGCCGGCGCGCGGAGCAGGTGAGCCACGACTCCGTCGGCATCGATGCCGTCCACCTCGGCGGCGTAAGAGGTGACGATCCGGTGCCGGAGTACCGGTGCGGCGAGTGCGTGGAGGTCTTCCTCGGAAGGGGTGACCCGGCCACCGAGCAGAGCGCGGGCTTTGGCGCCGATCACCAGCGCCTGCGTCGCTCTGGGACCCGCCCCCCAGCCTACCCACGAACGGATCTCGTCCGAAGCGGTCTCGCCGGGCGGGCGGGTGCGGCGCACGAGATCGACGGCGTCGGCGACGAAGGCTTCGCTCACCGGCACTCGACGAACGAGCGCCTGGAACGACTCGAGGGTGGCGCCGTCGATGACCGCCTCGATTTCGGGCGGGGGAGCGCCGGTGGTGGCGCGCGCGATCCGCGCTTCGTCTTCGCGCGAGGGGTAGTCGACGCGGATTTCCAGCAGAAAGCGGTCGAGCTGGGCTTCCGGGAGTGGGTAGGTTCCTTCTTGCTCGATCGGGTTCTGTGTCGCCAGTACGAAGAAAGGGTGCGGGATCGGGTGAGTCGTCCCCCCGATTGTTACGCGGCGCTCTTGCATCGCCTGAAGAAGCGCTGCTTGAGTCCGTGGAGGGGTGCGGTTCACCTCGTCGGCCAGCAAGATGTTGGTGAAGATCGGTCCGGGCAGGAAGACCTTCCGTTTGCGTCCCGTGGCCGGATCGTCTTCGAGCACGTCGGTGCCGGTGATGTCGCTCGGCATGAGGTCGGGCGTGAACTGCACACGGTCGAACGCGAGGGACAGGGTGCGGGCGATCGAGTCGACCAGCAGGGTTTTGGCCAGCCCCGGCACACCGACCAGAAGCGCGTGGCCACCCGAGAGCATCGCCACGAAGATCTGCTCCAGCACGTCGGTCTGACCGATGACGACCTTGGCGACCTCCGCCTCGATCGCGGCCCGCGCCTCGGCGAGTTGCTCGGCCAGGGCGACATCGCCTCCATGCTCAGACACCGTTGACATCCTCTTCGGCTCCTCTCTCGAACGATCTGCGCCCGAGCAGCGTGCGCGCTCCGACCCTCACGCCCTCGCGAAGGTAGATTCGAGGAACGCGGGGACCGATGCCGGTGAGCACTTCCCAGGGGATCGTGTCGCGTTTGGCGGCCATCTCGATCACATCGATCGACTCGGTGCCCTGCTCACCGATGAGAACCACCGGATCGCCGACCTCTACACGGGAATCGCTGTCGAGCTTTACCAGAATCTGGTCCATGGTGACGCTGCCGATGACCGGATGGCGCCGGCCATCGATCAGCACCTCTCCCCTTTCGCACGAGAGCCTGCGCGAGAAACCGTCAGCGTATCCGACGGCGACACAGGCGATGTCGGTCGGGCGCTTCGCATGATAGCGGCGCCCGTAAGACACCGGGTGCCCGACGGGGATCCGCTTGGTGTGGGTAACTCGGCTCTTGAAGGCGAGGACGGGATCGACCCGCACGCTGCGGGACACCGCGCCGGAAGGGTAGAGACCATAGAGGAGCAATCCGGGGCGGACCAGATCGAGATGGGATTCGGGAAAATCGAGTACGCCCGCCGAGTTGGCGGCATGGCGCAGCAGAGGCTCGCCAGCGACGCCCGCGGCATCGAGGATCTCTTCGGTCTCCGCAACATGAAGTACAAGACCAAGGATG
>CAZFNT010000150.1:0-8649 GCA_964520315.1 uncultured Gemmatimonadota bacterium | reverse complement strand
CCGCGCCCTTGCCTCGGTTGGCGCCGTGCCGCAGCACCCGATGACCTTCGCGCTCGAGATCGGCCAGGATCGATTCGGTTCCATCTGTGGAACCGTCGTCGACGAGAATCAGCTCTCGCTCCAGTCCCTCGGGAAGAGGCGCGGCGGTCACGCGGTCGACGAGATCTTTGAGCGTGCGGACTTCGTTGAAGACCGGAATGACGATGGAGACTAGCTGTGTCACGATGTGACTCCGTGGTTTGGGGTGCGCGGCTCTCTCGGCTTGGAGAAAGCCAGCCCGGCCACGCGAACATAGGTCCCGTAGGCAAGCCGCGATGGCCAGCGAAGATCTCGAACCCGGATCCCCGGCGGCAAGTCGCGGCTGGCGACCAGATGGTAGTAGATATTGTGGCTCGATCCCCCGAGTCTCTGGAACGCCGCTCTTTCGCGGTGCACGGAGTACCAGAGCGGAGATAGAGAGGCGCCGACGTTGGTGCCCTTCAGGATCTCCCCGGCCATTTGCGGGAGCAGGGGAGCGCCGCCCAAGACCGGGGACTCGGCGACCAGATGGGCCTCTCCATGGGGAGAGAGCAGGGTGTCGAGCTCCGCCAGGATACGTTCGACGATCTCGAGACCGAACGCACCGCCGAACCCGTCGAGGTTGGTGGCGCGCTCCGAATCAGGCATCCAGACATAGGGGGGGTTGGCCACGATCAGATCGAAGGGCGGGCGCGCGCCGGAGCCGAGATCGGAGACCCGGAACGAGACGCTCCGCGACTTGCCGTTCAATTTCGCGTTCAGCTCGGCGAAGGCGACCGCGCGCGGGTTGATGTCGCTACCTTCCACCATATTCGCATGAGGCGAGATCGCGAGTGCCTGAACTCCACATCCGCAGCAGAGGTCGAGGGCTCGCTCGAAGCGGCGTCCGCGAAGAGCGGTCCGAAGCAGCTCGGAGAGGATCGCCGAATCCCGACCCAGATAGGCGAAACCGGGGATCGACCTGTCGGGAGGGTCGGTCACGAAGAGGTCACCACCCAAGGGGACGAATCGAAGCGTGGAGCGCAACCGCTCACCCCGGCCGGCCAGGACTCCCAGCTCCACGAGCCGCTCCACCGGTGGCGCTCCCGGAAGCGAATCGAGGGCCTGCATCACGGTTGCGCGTGGGGTGGCGTCTCCGAGGAAGAAGAGGCCGAGCAGACGCTCCTGGGTGGGGTGACGCTTGCGAAAGCGTGCGCGATGGAACGCGGGAGACACCGAGTGCTCCATGAGCCGCTGGCCTTTGCCGCTGATCGCCGCCCGCAGATTCGACCATTCGAGGGGCAGTGCGAAGCGATTCGCCGCCGTTGGCACCTGCTCGATGACGGAGTAGCTGGCCTGCTCGAGGCCGGCGTGCAAGGCGGCGATCGCATCGCGCCACTCCCGATTCCCTGGTGGCGGAGGAGGCGTCAACGGAGAGCTTCCCCATCGGATGTGCAGATAAAGGGCCCCAAAGAGAGTGCGTCGAGGTGACCGAGCCGGAACGCCCGTATCGCGTCGTCGGGCGTGCAGACGATCGGCTCTTCATGCATGTTGAAGCTGGTGTTCACTACGCTCGGGATTCCGGTCATTCGATGGAAATGGTCGACGATGTCGTAGTAGAAGGGGTTGGTGCTTCTGCGGATGAGCTGCGGCCGTGCGGTTCCGTCGACGTGGACGACCGCCGGGGCTTCCTCCCGCATGACCCGGGTACACTCGAAGGTGACGGTCATGAACTCCGCGGTGCGCGTCGCTCCGCCGGTGCCCGTGTAGCAGCGCTCGGCGTGCTCGGCGAGGGTGACCGGAGCGAAGGGCATGAACTCCGTGCGGTGCAGGGCCTTGTTGAGCCAATCGTTGACCGAGGCGTCGGTCGGCTTGTAGAGGATCGATCGATTCCCGAGCGCTCGGGGACCGAACTCCATGCGACCGCCGAAGCGGCCGACCACTTTGTCGTCAACGAGCAGAGAAGCCACTGCCTCTTCCGGGTGGTCGGGCTTCGTCCATTCGATCCCCGCCCGCTCGATCGCCTTCAGCATTTCGGTGTCGCTGAACTCCGGTCCCCAGTACACATCGCCGATCGGGGCGGGTCGCTTCCCTTCTCGATGGCACCAATGATCCATCGCCGCCCCCCAGCCCAGTCCTCCGTCGGCCATGTGGGGGAAGACGAAGATCTCCTCGACGGCATCGAGCTCGTGAACCCGCTGATTCAGCTTCACATTGGCGAACACGCCACCGGCGAGAGCGACCTGTTTCGCCCCCGTGCGCGAGAGCCACTCTTGCGCGTAGCCCGCGACGGCCTCTTCCAGCACCGTCTGAAATGCGGCCGCGAAGGGACCCGGACCGCAGCGGTCGAGGATTCTCTTCATGCGCGGATATGCGCCGTAGATGTGCGGGGCCGAGAATGAGACACCGTTGGCGCGGACCAGGTCGCGACAGAGGGCCAGGGCCTCCGAATCGGGTGGGTCGTACGCGGCTAGCCCGGTGACCTTTCCCTCGTGCCGGCCAGGCTTGTAGCCCAATGCCTTGGTGGCGGCGCCGTAGAAGAGCCCGAGGGAGTGGGGCACTCGCACGCGATGGACACACTCGATGCGCGCTCCCTCTCCACGATAGACGGAGGCTGTTACGCCACCTCCCTGGCCGTCACAGGTGATGATCAAACCGCTCCCGAAGCCGGACGCATACCAGGCGCTCGCCGCGTGAGCCCGGTGGTGATCCACTCGGGTCACCTTGTGGGGAGGAATGGCGGTCTCTCGCAACCAACGTTGGAGCTGCCCGTGAAGCTCGATGATGTCGGCCGTATTGCGGGGAAAGCGCCAACCGAAAACGATTGCGGCGCTGAGCACTCTCTCCGCGGGCGGGATCGGGGAGCCCTGCCAATACGGGTGCGCCAGCAGGTGCCGGTTGTTGAGTAGGAGCTCCTCGAGCCACGGCGGTTTCGCCACGACGACACGATCCAGCTCCGAGGCGTCGATCCCCGCCTCTTCCAAGAGCCAGCGCACCGCCAGCACGGGGACTCCGCGATGCCTCTTCTTTCGGCTGAAGCGCTCTTCATTCGCCGCGGCGACGAGATCGGGGCCGTGGAAGAGCGCCGCGCCGGCGTCGTTGTCGAGCTCGGAGATTCCGAGTATCCACATCAGGCTGATTCCGGGTTTGCGCGATCGGGGAAGCTCTGTCTCGGGTGCGCTCCCCCGGCTTCTTCGATCACGCGAACGAAAGTCGGCGCGGTGAAACGCAAAGAGTAGCTCGACTCGACCAGCTCGCGCCCCCGAGATCCCATGCGACGCCTCAGCTCGACATCGTCGATCAGCTCCAGCAGCGACTCGATCCACTGCGCTTGCGACTTTGGAGCGAAGCCGGTCTCACCATCGATCACGAGATCGGTGTTGACTCCGTAGGGCGACGCCACCGCCGGCAGCCCGGCACCGAAGTACTGGATGATCTTGAATCCGCATTTGCCTCTGGCCCAAGGCTCGTCTTCCATCGGCATCAGACCGATATCCAGATCGGTCAGGTCGTCTACTTCCCGTTCGAGGCTCCAGGCGCGATGCTCCACGGGCACGCCAGGAAGCGGGAAGACCCCGCCGATCATGCGCACGATGATGGGGCGCTCTTCGGCGACCCGCGCCAGAGCTTCGGCGATCGGTCGAAGGTAGCGAGCGGATGAGGGTGTGCCGACCCATCCGAGCACGACCGGCTCACGATCCTCGTGCACCCGCATGCGGTAGCGATCGGTGTCGATCGGAGTGGGGATGACCGTCGGATCTCCTCCCCATTTCTCAGCGCTCTCGGCCAAGAAGCGGTTGCCGGCGATCACGCGATCGGCCAGGCGGACCAGGCTCCGGGTCTTGTTCGGCTTCTTGAAGACCTTCGCCAGTCGATTGGCGGTGCTGGGGTTGTGGAGCCAGAGCGCGTCATCGAAGTCGTAAACCAGGCTCGGTGCCGCTTTCGAGAGTGCCATCTCGAGCAGGGGTGGGCCAACGGGGTGGGCTTCCCGGTGCACGATGACCACATCGGCTTTGATGGCGCGGGCGAGGTGGCCCCCTCGGGCGGCCGTTCGCAAGGCGACTCGGGCCAGCTTCTCGGCCGTTCTGCCGGAGCCGTACAGAATCTCGAAGAGTCGCTCATCGGCGAAAGGGAAGAGCTCGACGCGGTGCCCCCGTGCCCCGAGCGCCGGCAAGTGCTGCTCTATGCGGTGGCGGTTCGAAGCGCCCGCTCGCGGGTAGGGGGTCCACGCGACGATGTCTAGCGAGCGGGTCGGCGCGGAGCTCACGCGGCTCCTTGGGCCGCCGCCGATCTGTAGATCTCAGCGTACGCGTCTATGGCGCGGGTCAGGTCGAAGTCGGCCTCCGCGGCTCTCCGGCAGCGTCGCTTCAGGTCGCCGTCCTCCAAAATGGTCTTCCGAATGCGATCGAAGGCGGCCGATGTCGTGTGGGGTCGAAGATCGTGGGCCGCGATTCCGACCCGGTGCTTGTCTACGAGAGCTTCGGAGTCGCCAATGCCGCGGTTGATCAGGAGCGGTACTCCGCAGCCCAGGATCTCGCCCATCTTGGTGGCGCACGATGCCTTTTTCGAGAATGCCGGCGTGATGAAGAAGAGTCCCAGATCGAAGCAGCGAATCCACGAGGGAACATCGGCGGGCTCCGATGCGCCGACCGTGAGGGCGACATCGGGCAGATCGCGCGAGCGAGCGAGCTCGCGAACCTCCGATTCTGGCGTCTGGGTGACGACGAGGAAGTGGACGCGCGGGTCGCGAGCGTGGGCCGACGCGAGCAGGTCGAGCATCGCTTCGAACTCGTACCATGTGCCGATCGATCCGACGTAGCCAACGACGAAGTGGTCCTTCCGGAGTGCTCGGCCGACCGGGTGCATCGCTTCATCGGGGCTGAAGAGATCAAGATCGGCACAGGTGGGGATCACGTGGATAGGCGGAGTTGTCGACCGCCAAGCGCGCGGAAGGCGCGGGTGGCCCTCCTCCAGGATCCGCTTTGCCTCGTGGCTCAGCACGACGATGTCGTCCGCGGCGCGGAGAAAAGCCGCTTCGCCCTTCTTGACCAGGCGGTAGAGGCGGGAGTCGGGAGGCCAGATTCTGCCGTCGACGTACTCGTCGGCCCAGAAACCTCTCATGTCGAAGAGGAAGTGCAAAGGGCGCCGGCGGCGAAGCGCCAGAGCGAGGGGAGCGGGAACGTAAGAACGGACGTGGATCTGCCCCCAACGATCGCTGTTGGGGTGTCGCCACAGATGTGCCAATCCAACCGTGAGATCGAAGACGGTGGCCGGTGCGGTCGGGCGCTTGTGGTAGCGAAGCGGCGTCCACTCGATCCCGGCATCGCGGAATCGTGCGTCGAGCGACTCGACCGCATCTCGGCGCGCAAGCCGCTCCGCCTTCTCCCAGCTCACGGCGTCGATCGGCCAACCCCGACTGGCGAGAGCGATCAGCTGTGGAACGATCTGCGAAGCCGCCAGGGGCTCCAGGATCCCTGTGTACGATAGGTACAGAGTTCTCAAGCGGGTTGAGAAGGTAGGCGTGAGGGATGTGGGCGGATTGGGGGAGGCCCCGCCCTCGGTGCCCTGCGCAAGTAGATCCCCAGGGCCGAAAGGATCAGGTAGAGCGGCAGCACCTGGGCTCTGTGCCGGTAGGCGGTTCCTACATTTCCCTCGACCAGAGCGAAGACCAAAGTGAGATTGATCGCGAGGATCACAAGGAGCCACGCATCGATGCGACCGTGCCGAATCACGAAACCGAGACCGATCATGGCTTGGTAGAGGAAGTAGTACCAGATAAGCGTCTCAGGTAGGGCCGTGAGCTGCAGCGGCGTCTTCGCCTGCCAGGGCAGAGGCCCCAGCAAGAAGTAGGTCAGGCCCTTGGGGAGCCAGGTCAAGGCGCCGGTCGGCGTGGAGATATCTTCGCCTTCACCACCATAAGCTCCTCTGCCTTTGGAGAGCTCCTGGTGGATCTCGTCCATTGTCTCGAGCGCTTCGGTCGGGCTTCCCATGAGATGGCGACTGGAGAAGCCGAGGAAGTGGAATCCCAGCAGCAGCAACGCACAGAGCATTGCACCTACGACGACGTTTCGGTGCAAGTGCTCACGACGGGCTACTACGAACGACATGGCGACTGAGCCGATCACGATGAGAGCCGTGGGCTGTCGCAGACCAAAAAGCAGGGCAAGCCAAAGGAGCACCGACACGATCGGTCCCGCCATCACCCGGTAGCGCAGGCGGATCAGCTCCCACACGATGGCGGTGACCGCGAGAAAAGCCCAAGCATCTCGAATGTTGACGGACGACCAGAGAACGAGCGAAGGGAAGAAGGCCACACAGGCCATCGCGATCACACCGGTCTCATGGTTGAAGAGTACACGGGCGATCTTGTACGTGTAGATAGCGGTGACGGCGCCTACGATGACGTTGACGTACTTCGGCAGGAACTTCACATAGCCGGCCAGGAAGTAGACCAGGCCGTTCACGTAGAAGAAGAAGCGCTCCGTGGATTGGTGCACTCGAGGCGGAAAAGGCTCCAGCCCTTGCCAGTAGCGGGCCAGGTGCGAGCCGTTCACATTGAACGAATGCTCGTCGGGTGCGAACGCCTGGGATAGACCGGTAAAGTGGAGGATGGGGACCATCAAGGCGCGAATGAGCACCGCTGCGAAGAAGATCTTCCAGACGATGTGTGGCGAATCGCGCGGTATCAGGGCACGGCCCAGACGAATGCCCGCGAGGATCATGAGCAGAGCGAAAGGGACCCCGATGACCAGATCGTGAAAGGGGTCGATGCTCAGGCTCCGATCCCACCGAATTGGAGTTATGTCGAACATGATGCTTTTGGTTCGTTCCGCCGCTTGTGGATCTCGTTTGTTTGATCGTCGTTAGGACACAGACTCCTCAATGATACTACGGCGACCGTGCCAACGGACGATTGTGCATCAGATCGATCGGCCAAGAGCGCGCGGATTCAAGTGCTAGACCAAGCTGCCCGGGGGGTCGCGTTCGATAAAGGTGCGTCTCCAGACCTCGAACCAGAGCAGAGCCCAGATGCGGAATATGTGGTTTTCGACGCCCGCGGCGTGCTCGCGGAAGAGGGTTCGGATCCCCTCTCGACGCCAGTACGGGCTCGGGCGTTCAGTGAGGAACGACTCGGTCGGTCCGCGGAGCTCCGAGCGGAACCACCGCTCGATCGGCATGCGAAAGCCGACCTTCGGTCCCCTTACGACGTCAGAGGGCAGCGCCGATCGCCACGCGTCTCTGAGCAGAGGCTTCGTCCGCACGCGCTCCAGCTTCATCGCGGCCGGGATTCGGGCGGCGAGCTCCATCAGCTCGTGATCGAGATAGGGCGAGCGGGCTTCGAGTGACGTGGCCATCGTCGCGACGTCCATCTTCACGAGCAGATCCTGTGCCAGGTAGGTCTCTACATCGACCGCCAGAATGCGGTCGAGCGGGTCGTCCGCCAGAACGTGGTCGAAGCGATCGGCGAGCAGTGCGATGGAATCGCGTTCTCCTCGACCCGCCCAGATCTCCGGGCTGAGGATCCGCTCCTTCTCGGTATCGTTGTGATAGAGCGCGATCCAGCGCGCATGCCGGCGACGAGGATCCGGGTAGCCCTGCATCGCTTCAGCGAAGCGGCGGGCCGCGGCGAGTCGATCTCCCCAGGAGCCAGCGACACGTCTTCGGGCGAACCCCGCCGCCCTTGCGGCCATCGCCCACACCCCAGGCGGCGGCCATCGCCACCCCCAGGTAGCCCTGCCGTGGCGGTAGCGCGGGTAGCCCGCGAAGCTCTCGTCCCCGCCGTCTCCAGTAAGCGCCACCGTCACGTCTCGCCGCGTGAGCGAGGCCACGTAGTAGGTCGGCACCGAGCTGAAATCGGCGAAAGGCTCGTCGTAATGCCACACCAGCTTCGGCAAGATCGCCAGCGCGTCGGGGCGGACGACGTGCTCCCGGTGTTGCGTTCCGTAGCGGGTCGCGACCTGCCGCGCGATCGGTAGCTCCGAGAACCCGCTCTCCTGGAATCCGATCGAGAAGCTCTGCACGTCCTCGTGCTCGGCGCACATGCAAGAGACCACCGACCCGGAGTCGACTCCGCCCGACAAGAAGACACCGATCGGCACATCGGCGACCATGCGCAGGCGCGTGGCCTCTCTGGTCTTCTCGCGAATCAGATCCAGATAGTCTTCCCTTCTTCGTAGGACCAGCTTGTCGCGGTAGTCGAGTCGCCAGTAGCGCCGGGTGGAGGACCGACCCTGATCTCGGATCAGATAGTGCGCCGGCTCGAGCTTGCGCACATGGCGAAACATCGAGCCCGGCGATGGCGTGTAGCCGTAGGTCAGGTAGTGGCCGATGGCATCGGTCTCGACCTCACGGGGTAGCGCCGGCCACTCGAGCAGAGCCTTGATCTCGCTCGCGAAAGCGATGGCGCCGCCTCGCTCCGCGTAGTAGAGGGGTTTCTTGCCGACGCGGTCGCGGGCCAGCATGAGTCTGCCGCCATTCCTGCGATCCCAGATCGCGAACGCGAACATCCCGCGCAGATGGTCGACCACATCCGGCCCGATGTCCTCATAGAGGTGGACGATAGTCTCCGTGTCGCTATCGGTGCGGAAGCGGTGCCCTACCCGCTCCAGCCGCCTGCGAAGCTCTTTGAAGTTGTAGATCTCGCCGTTGAAG